>JAXDNH010000082.1:0-6646 GCA_034669525.1 Methylobacteriaceae bacterium
CCATGATGAAAATGCGCGCGGCAGGAATGGTGCCCGCCGCCGTCATCATCATCGGAATGGCGCGGCCATATTCGGCGGCGCCGTCGATTACCGCGCGATAACCGGCAAGGTTCGCTTGGCTCGAGAGCACGTCCATCACCTGCGCGCGGGTGATGCGCGGCATCAGCTCCATGGCGAAAGCGGTGACACCGCGGCGTCCGAGATCGGCCACCGCATCCTGCTGGCCGTAAGGATCCATGATGGCGATGACGGCCGCGCCGGGCTTGGCGCCTTCGACCTCGTTGCCGGCGGGCCGCTTGACCCTGAGCACGATGTCGGCGCCGGCGAGCGTGCCGGCCGCATCAGACACGAGCGTCGCGCCAGCGGCCTGGTAGTCGGCATCCATAATGCCGGATTTCACCCCGGCGCCGGCCTGGACAGCGACCTCGGCGCCGAGCCCAATATACTTCTTCACTGTTTCAGGGGTCGCGGCGACGCGGGTCTCAGTCGGATCGGCTTCGGTCGGGACGGCGATACGCATCAAAGTCTCCGCAAACGTCGGCAAGCCGCAACGTCGGGGCCCGGGCGGGCCTTCAGGATCAAAGCGTCAAGAAGGCAAGGACGATGAGGATCACAATGCAGTGGATCGCGCCCCATTTCATCAGCATGAGAAAGCGCCGGTAGGTCCTCTCGTGCTCGGCATAATCCATGTCCGTATGCCCGGTCGCGAGAACCTGCTGGTCGGCCATTTTCTTCTCCTTGCACTCGTCTTCGGGCCTGCTTTTCGGTTCTAGAGCACGGCCTTGGCTGCGGCAACCGGGGCCTTACATTGCTCCGCCGCATGCCGATATAAGCGGCGAAACCTCGCCTGACGGCAGCGTCGCAGCGCCGCCGTTTCCGGAGCCGCAATGATCGAAAAAATCCCCGTCACGGTCCTCACCGGCTATCTCGGCGCCGGAAAGACCACGCTCCTGAACCGAATTCTTTCCGAAGATCACGGCCGGAAGTTTGCCGTCATCGTCAACGAGTTCGGCGAGATCGGCATCGACAACGATCTTGTCGTCGGCGCCGACGAGGAAGTTTTTGAGATGAACAACGGCTGCATCTGCTGCACCGTGCGCGGCGATCTGATCCGCATCGTCGAGGGCCTGATGAAGCGCAAGGGCAAGTTCGACGCGATCATCGTCGAGACGACCGGCCTCGCCGATCCCGCGCCCGTCGCGCAGACCTTTTTCGTCGACGCCGACGTGCAGGAGGCGGCCCGCCTCGATGCGGTCGTCACCGTCGCCGATGCGAAGTGGCTTCTCGACCGGCTGAAGGATGCGCCGGAGGCGAAGAACCAGATCGCCTTCGCCGACGTGATCATCCTGAACAAGACCGATCTCGTGGATAAGGGCGAACTCGAGGAAGTCGAGGCGCGCATCCGCGGCATCAACCCATATGCGAAACTGCACCCTGCTGTCCGCGCGGACGTGCCGCTCGATGCGGTGCTCGGGCGAAATGCGTTCGATCTCGATCGGATTCTGGAAATCGAGCCTGAGTTTTTGCACGCGGAGAACGATCACGCCCACGATCACGGGCACGGCCACCATCATGAACATGGCCACTCACATGGCGGACTAAAGCACTACCACGACGAGGAGATGCAATCGGTGTCGATCGCGATCGACGGCGACGTCGACCCCGAGCGCTTCATGCCGTGGATCAACGACATCGTGCAACGCGAAGGTCCGAACATCCTGCGCTCGAAAGGCATTCTCGCCTTCAAGAACGAGCCGAAGCGCTTCGTCTTCCAGGGCGTGCACATGATCCTCGACGGCGATGTGCAGCGGCCTTGGAAGAGCGACGAGCCGCGTCGAAGCCGCATCGTTTTTATCGGGCGTAATCTGAAAGAGGACGAACTGCGGCAAGGCTTTTTGGCCTGCGCGGCGTAAGAAGATTCGAATTCGCTCAACCTTCTCGCTTGGAGCGCGTTACTGGGCATCGGACGGCTACGGCCGTGATGCGGGGAGGCGTCAGGTGAGCATATTCGGAAACATAATGTCCAAGATTTTTGGGCACGCGGCTTCGGCTGCCACACCCACCAGCGGCGCTGCACCGACCCAGGCGGGCGCCGCGTCGTCCGCGCCTTCGCCAGGCGCGGCGCCATCAGGTAGTTCGCCGGCGAGTTCGGGAACGTCGATGGCGGCCGCGCCTGCCGCAAGCGGGGGCGCCAAGCAGAATGTCGATGTCGGCGCCGTTCTCGATGGGCTGGCGTCGAAGAACAGACAAAAGCTCGACTGGAAACACTCGATCGTCGACATGATGAAGCTGCTCGACATGGACTCAAGCCTGTCGGCGCGGAAGGAACTCGCGTCGGAATTACATTATTCTGGCGACACGAACGATTCGGCGGCGATGAATGTTTGGCTGCACAAGCAGGTGATGCAGAAGCTCGCCGAGAACGGCGGCAAGGTGCCGGAAGAATTGAACCACTGAGAAGCTGTCATTCCCGGGCGCGAGAAGCGCGGCCGGGAACGACAGCGTGTTCTCTCACGCCACGCGCCCGCCGAGCTCATCCTCGATATGCGCGCGGATGATCGCATCAAAGCTGTCTTCCGCCTTGAAGCCGAGTTCTGTCGCGCGGCGCGTCACGAATTTTTCCGCCCAGCCGCCGACGATGCGCTCGACGAGCTCGTCGGGCTCGCGGCGGATCAGCGCCACCGCTTTGTCGCCGGCGACGCGGCGCAGCGCCTCGATCTGCTCCGCAACCGTCACTGAGACACCCGGCATCGTCAGGCTGCGGCGCGGACCAACTTTCGCGGTGTCAAGCGTCGCGGCATGAACGCAGAATTCGACCGCGGCGCGCGGGCTCGCATGCGAGTGCCGCACTTGATCGGAGACAGGCAGCACCGCAGGTTTACCGACGAGCGGCTCACGAATGATATTGGAGAAAAAGCCGGACGCGGCGGCGTTCGGCGCGCCAGGCCGCACGCAAATCGTCGGGAAACGCAGACCGACGCCGTCGAAAAAACCACGCCGCGTGTAATCGGCAAGCAGCAATTCGCCGATCGCTTTCTGCGTGCCGTAGCTGGTCAGCGGCGTCAGGTGGAACTCGTCGGGGATGCCGTCCGGGAACGGCGCACCGAAGACTGCCGCCGAAGACGCATAGACCAGCCGCGGTTTGTAGGCGCCGCCGCTCGCTTGATGCTCGCGCCGCACCGCATCAAAGAGAAAGCGGCTGCCGTCGAAATTGACGGCGTAGCCCTTGTCGAAATCACGCTCGGCTTCGCCCGAGACGATAGCGGCAAGATGGAAAATCACGTCCGGCTTATCGGCGACGAGCGGCCGCACGGCTGCATCTTGCGAAATATCGGCGGCGCCGGTTTTGATCGCGAAGCTCGCTTGCGGCGCCTTCGGCTCGACCACGTCCACCATGTGCAGCGAGGTGATCGGCTTGCCGCCGAGCTTGCCTTCGCGCACGAGCCGCTCGCAAAGCTTGCGGCCGATCATGCCGGCGGCGCCGGTCACAAGTATTTTCAAACTCTTTCTCCCTTTGCGTGTTCTAGCCTGAGATGCGGCGAGGCAGGGCCAGCCTCATGGCCCACGGAAAGCGCAGCAAATGCGTTGGGTGGCGTACTGTCTCGTCCTGGCGTGGCCATTGGTTGGGCCCGCGGCCGCAGGCTCGTGGACCGGCAAAGCCTCCTTTTACGACTATAAGGGCCGCACCGCGAGCGGCCAAAAACCCGGTGCACTGACCGCGGCACATCGCACGTTGCCTTTCGGCACACGGCTGAAGGTGACGAACCTCAAGAACAACAGGTCGACGACCGTCATTGTCAGCGACCGCGGACCATTCATACGCAGCCGCATCCTCGATGTATCGCGCGCCGCTGCCGGGACACTGGGTTTTGTGGATAACGGTGTTGCAGAGGTGCGCTTCGAGACGATCGAGCAATGAACCTTCGCTCCGCGTTCACAAGGCAAACCCACCATCCGCGATGTGTATCTGTCCAGTCGTGTAGGAGCTTTCGTCCGAGGCGAGATAAAGCGCGAGATTGGCCATTTCGCGCGCGGTGCCGAGGCGACCGATGGGCTGGCGATCGATGAAGGCCTGCCGCACGCTCTCGAGCGGCTGGCCGGAGCTTTTCGCAAGCGTCGCGATGCGATCGTCGAGCGACGGACTCTGGATCGTGCCGGGGCAGATCGCATTGCAGCGGATGCCGCGGCGGATGAAATCGGCGGCAACAGCCTTCGTGAGGCCGATCACAGCGGCTTTGGTCGCGCCATAGACATAACGGTTCGGCACGCCGCGAATCGACGACACCCCGGACGAGATGTTGATGATCGAGCCGCCGCCTTTCTCCAGCATCGCCGGCAGAAACGCCCTGATCGTGCGGTGCATCGATTTGACGTTGAGATCAAAGGAAAAATCCCAATCGGCATCCGAACAATCGAGCACGGTGCCGTGGTGCACGTAGCCGGCGCAGTTGAAGAGAATGTCGATCGCGCCGATGTCCTTCGCGATCGCGTTGACGGCGTCGGTCAAGCGCACGTCGCACCCGCGGCAATCGGCTTTGAGACCCGCCAGTTTCGATTTGTCGAGATCGGTCGCGATCACCTTCGCTCCTTCGGCCGCGAAGAGTTCGGCGGTCTCGCGCCCGATCCCCGCGCCGGCGGCCGTCAAGAATGCGGTCTTTCCTGTGAGCCGTCCTGCCACGTCACTTCTCCCTCGATTGTTTTCATCATGTGAACGACGCGACGATCCGGCATCTCCTCGGTTCCTTCGATCGCATAGCCGCGCCGCTGATACCAGGCGACATTGTCGACGAGCAATTCGCCGGTGTACAGCCGCATGACGTCCTTGCCGAGTTCGCGGGCGCGATGCTCCGCGGCAGCGAGCAGCCGGTTGCCGAGCCCGCTGCCACGGGCGTCCGGCGCGGTCGCGACGCTCCAGATCAGGAGATCGTCGGCGCGTGGCTCGAGGATGAGAACGCCCGCGAGCTTGTCGGCCTCCTCGTCCAGCCAGACCTCATATTCGCTCAGGATTTTCGCATAGTCGGCCTGCAGCGGCATCGGCTCGACCCCCATGATCGTGCGATTACGCGCGTAAGCGGCACGCTGAAACGCAGCGATCTTTTCTGTTTCGCTCGGATGCGCCCGGCGCAGGCCCTTCATCACGGCAGCGCGCCATTCAGCGCCGAAAGAGATTGTTTCTGCTTGCTGTGTGAATCGAAATTATCGGGCGCAAGCCATCTCTCGAACGCGGCCTTGCGCGCCGGCCATTCCGAATCGATCATTGCGAACCACGCCGTGTCGCGGTTGCGGCCCTTGATGATCATGTGCGCGCGGAAGATACCCTCAAAGGTGAAGCCGAGACGCAGCGCCGCGCGCCGCGACGGCGCATTCAATGCGTCGCATTTCCATTCGTAGCGGCGATAGCCGAGATCCTCGAAGATGTGGCGTGTCATGAGATACATGGCCTCTGTCGCGCCGGGCCTTCTCTGCAGCGCCGGGGAGAAGACGATGCCGCCCACCTCAATGACGCGATGCGCCGGCTCGATCCGCATGTAGCTGGCGATACCGACCGCGCGGTTGCTCTTCGTCTCTTCAAAGGCGAAGAACAGCGGATCGTGCGACGCTTGCCGCTTCTTCAGTGCCTCGGCAAACGCGCCGGGATCGTCGAACGGCCCATCGAACATATAAGTCCAAAGATGCGCCTGCTGTGGGCCGCCCATACAGGCGAAGAGATCATCGAGATGCCGCTCGGCATCGAGCGGAACGACTCGCACAAAGCGGCCTTGGAGCCTCGTGCGCTCAGGCCGACGTGCCGGTTTCGTGTCAACCGGTGATCCGATTGGCTGCCCGTGGTCGGCCGTCACCTTTTCGCGGCTCCCGCGAAGGTTTGATTCAGCACAGCGTTGCCCTCGTTCTGCGCAAACCCGTCGAACCGCCCCTCTGCCAAATGCCGCGCGGCGCGCGCGAACGCGCCCCACGACGCGCCGGCAAGCGCGCCGCCGACACTGATGCGCCGCACGCCGACCGCGGCGTAGTCGTCGAGCGTCAGCGGCGAGGCAAGACCAACAAGAAGATTGAACGGTTTCGGCGCGACGGCTTTAACGAGCACCCCAATGTCAGCCCGTTTGCGCACGCCCGGCGCGTAGAGGCAATCGGCGCCGGCCTCAGAATAGGCCTGCAGCCGGCGGATCGATTCGTTCAGCGCGTCTTCGTGACCGACGAGGAAACATTCGGCGCGGCCGATGAGCATGACGTCTTCGCCTGTCGCATCGATTGCGGCACGCGCGGCGCGCATGCGCTCGGCGGCTGCGGCAAGCTCGTAAAGCGGCGGCTTCGATTTGTCGTTGGTCGAATCCTCGATCGACACGCCGGCAATTCCGGTCTCGACGGCAAGCCGCACGTTTTCGGCGACCTGCTCCGGTGAATCGGCATATCCGTGCTCATAATCGGCATTCACCGGCAGATCGGTCGCGGCGACGAGTTCGCGTAAATGCGCAAGCACCATGTCGCGCGTAACCGCATGGTCCGGCAGTCCGCGCGAGAAGGCAAAGCCCGAGCTCGTCGAGGCCAAAGCCTTGAAGCCGAGATGCTTCAGGTACACCGCGGTACCGACGTCATATGGGTTCGGCAGCATGAAGCAACCGCTTTCATGCAGCTTGCGAAAAACGGC
>JAXDNH010000083.1:0-10821 GCA_034669525.1 Methylobacteriaceae bacterium
TACACCCTCGTCGATCCTATTTCGCCCCCGCCGCAGCCCATGCAGCATGGGCTGTGGTGGAGGCGCCGGGTACCGCCCCCGGGTCCGAAAGGCTTATTACGGTGACCATTTATCGCCATAGCCGTCGCGAGACGGCACCCATGAATATAGGCGATGCGGGCCGGTTCGGAAAGGCGGACTTGCGGCGAGGCAATTTTGCGCATAAAGATATCTTTATATGTAGTCCGAGACCTCGCATGCGGCAGACCCGGCTTTCCTTCCATGCTGTCCTCGGCGCCCTCGGCGCGGCCGGGGAGGAGACACGGCTCCGGCTTTTGGCCCTCCTTTCCGAGGCGGAGCTGACAGTCACTGAACTCATCACCATTCTGGGCCAGTCGCAGCCGCGGATTTCCCGGCATCTGAAGCTCCTGGTGGAAGCTGGGCTGGTCGTCCGCCACCGCGAAGGCAGCTGGGCGTTTTTCCTGGTCCCGCCCGGCGGCGCCTCCGGCGATATGGTCCAAGCGATCTCGACCTGGCTCGATCCTCAGGACCCGGTCCTCCTCTCCGATCGTGCGCGGCTGACGGAGGTACGCCGCGCTCGGGATGCGCAGGCAGCCCGTTATTTCGCGGCGCAGGCGCCGAACTGGGACCGAATCCGCGCCCTGCATGTGCCGGAGGAACGAGTCGAGACGGCGCTACATGAGATCGTCGGCGTCGCCCCGATTCGCGCGGTGCTCGATCTCGGCACCGGCACCGGCCGGATGCTGGAACTACTCGCGCCGCTTGCCGAGCGCGCGGTCGGCGTCGACCAATCGCCTGCCATGCTTGCGGTCGCCCGTGCGCGTCTCGAGCGCGCGGGTTTGCGCAACGTGCAACTTCGCCAGGGCGACATCTACGCCGTGCCCGTCGAGCGCAACGGATACGACTTAGTCGTGCTGCACCAAGTCCTACATTATCTCGACGATCCCAGCCGGGCCCTGCGCGAAGCCGCGCGCGTGCTGCGCCCGGGTGGGCGGCTGCTTCTCGTCGATTTCGCGCCGCATGCCGAGGAAGGCTTGCGCGAGAGTCACGCGCATCGCCGTCTTGGCTTCGGCCATGAGGAAATCGCGTCTTACCTGAACGAGGCCGCGCTCGATCTCACCGACCACCGTGATCTGCCACCGCTTCCCGGCGAAGGCGGCAAGCTTACCGTCTCGCTCTGGCTCGCGCGCGACCGCCGTGTCCAGGCCGATCCCCTCCCGCTCACCCAACGCGAGGTTGCCTGATGACGCTCGCCACTCTGCCTAGCCGCGGCGCCTGCGGCGAGATCAGCGTCTCCTTCGAATTCTTCCCGCCGAAGAGCGACGAGATGGAAGCCAATCTCTGGGAAGCGATCGCCCGGCTCGCGCCGCTGCGGCCGCGTTTTGTGTCCGTGACGTACGGCGCCGGCGGCTCCACGCGGGAGCGTACGCACGCGACGGTAGAACGGCTCGTGCGTGAAACCGATATTGCGCCTGCGGCGCATCTCACCTGCGTCGCCGCAAGCCGCGGCGAAATCGATGATGTCGTGCGCGCCTATCATACCGCAGGGGTCCGCCACATCGTTGCGTTGCGCGGAGATCCGCAGGGCGGCATCGGCAGCGCGTTCGTGCCGCATCCTGAAGGGTACGCCAATTCAACGGAGCTCGTTGCCGGCATTCGCCGCGTCGGCGATTTTGAAGTGTCGGTATCCGCCTATCCCGAAAAGCACCCGGAATCGTCGTCGCTGGATTTCGACATCGATGTCCTGAAAGCCAAAGTCGACGCCGGTGCCACCCGCGCCATCACGCAATTCTTCTTCGAGAACGACTGCTATCTGCGCTTTCTCGATCGCGCGCGGTATCGCGGCGTGACGATCCCGATCGTGCCCGGCATCGTGCCGGTGCAGAATTTCAAGCAGACCGCCAACTTCGCTCGGCGCGCCGGCGCCAGCGTGCCGCAATGGCTTGCCGACCGGTTCGAGGGTCTCGACCATGATCCGGCAACGCGGCGTCTCATTGCAGCGGCCATCGCGGCGGAGCAGGTGCTTGGGCTCGTCGACCGCGGCGTCACCGATTTCCATTTCTACACGATGAACCGCGCCGATCTCGTATACGCGATCTGTCATCTCCTGGGCCTCAGGCCCAAGAAAGATGCGCAAGCGACCGCGGAGGCTGCTTAAATATGTCTGACAAAGTTCGCCGCACACTCGAAGAAGCTGCGCGAGAGCGCATCCTCGTGCTCGACGGTGCGATGGGGACGATGATCCAGGACCTCCGCTACGATGAAGCGCAGTTCCGGGGCACGCGCTTTGCCGATTGGAAGCAGGACCTCCGTGGCAACAATGATCTCCTGATCCTGACGCAGCCCGATGCGATCCGCGACATCCATCTCGCCTATTTTCGGGCGGGCGCGGATATCGTCGCGACGAATACGTTTTCCTCCACCGCGATCGCGCAGGCCGATTACGGCATGGAAGAAAGCGTCCGCGGTCTCAATCGTGACGGCGCGCGGCTCGCCAAAGAAGCCGCCGCGCTTGCGGAGAAGCAGGACGGACGGAGACGTTTTGTTGCCGGCGCGCTCGGTCCGACGAACCGTACCGCGTCGATCTCGCCGGACGTCAGCAATCCGGGCTTTCGCGCCGTCAGCTTCGATGATCTGCGGCTTGCTTACGCGGAAGCCGTGCGCGGCCTCATCGAAGGCGGCGCCGACCTCCTCTTGCTCGAGACGATTTTCGACACGCTGAATGCCAAGGCGGCGGTCTTCGCGATGGAAGAAGTCTTCGCGGAGACGGGAACACGTCTGCCGGTGATGATTTCCGGTACGATCACCGATCTTTCCGGTCGCACCTTGTCGGGCCAGACGCCGGAAGCCTTCTGGCATTCGTTGCGTCATGCGAAGCCGTTCTCGATCGGGCTGAACTGCGCGCTCGGCGCGCGCGAGATGCGCGCCCATCTGGCAGAAATCTCGCGCGTCGCCGACACGCTCGTCTGCGCTTATCCCAATGCCGGGCTGCCGAATGAATTCGGCCTGTACGACGAGAGCCCGGAATACATGGCCTCCCTCATCGGCGAGTTCGCCGATTCGGGCCTCGTCAATATCGTCGGCGGCTGCTGCGGCACGACGCCGGAACATATCCACGCTATTGCCGAACGCGTCGCCGGCATCGCGCCACGTAAAGCGCCGAGTTTCGAGCCGCGACTGCGGCTCTCCGGGCTTGAGCCGTTCACGCTCACGCCGGACATTCCTTTCGTCAATGTTGGCGAGCGCACCAACGTCACCGGCTCGGCAAAATTTAGGAAGCTAATCAAGAACGGCGAATTCTCCGCCGCGCTCGATGTCGCGCGCGAACAGGTGGCCAACGGCGCGCAGGTCATCGACGTCAACATGGACGAGGGCCTGCTCGATTCCGCCAAGGCGATGACGGAGTTTTTGCATCTCATCGCGGCCGAGCCAGACATCGCACGCGTGCCGGTGATGATCGATTCCTCGAAATTCGAGGTGATCGAAGCTGGCCTGAAATGCGTGCAAGGCAAGCCAATCGTCAATTCGATCTCGATGAAGGAAGGCGAAGCGGCCTTCATCGACCATGCGCGCACGGTCATGCGCTATGGTGCGGCAGTGGTCGTCATGGCATTCGACGAGCAGGGCCAGGCGGACACGCGTCAGCGCAAGGTGGACATATGCGCGCGGGCTTATCGCATCCTGACCGAAGAGGTCGGCTTCGCGCCGGAAGACATCATCTTCGACCCGAACATTTTTGCCGTCGCGACCGGCATCGACGAGCACAACAATTACGGCGTCGATTTCATCGAGGCCGCGCGGGAAATTCGCAAGAACCTGCCGCACGTTCACATCTCCGGCGGCGTGTCGAACCTGTCCTTCTCGTTCCGCGGCAACGAGCCGGTGCGCGAGGCGATGCACACCGTCTTCCTCATGCACGCGATCAAGGCGGGCATGGACATGGGCATCGTCAATGCCGGCCAGCTCGGCGTCTATGAGAACATCGATCCGGAACTGTGCGAGCTTTGCGAGGATGTCGTCCTCAACAGGAGTCCCGAGGCGACCGAACGGCTGCTGGCAATTGCGGAACGTTTCCGCGAACAGGCCGGCAAGAGCGAAGCCAAGAACGAGGCGTGGCGTGGCGATCCAGTCGGGAAGCGACTCGAACATGCGCTCGTCAACGGCATCACCGATTATATCGAGGCAGATGTCGAGGAGGCGCGCGCCGCCTCGACGCGTCCGCTCGACGTGATCGAAGGTCCGCTGATGGCCGGCATGAACGTCGTTGGCGATCTCTTCGGGCAAGGAAAAATGTTCCTGCCGCAGGTGGTAAAATCGGCGCGCGTGATGAAGCAGGCCGTTGCTTATCTGACGCCGTTCATCGAAGCGCAGAAAGACAGCGGTGCGCGCAAGACCAACGGCAAAATCCTGATGGCGACCGTCAAAGGCGACGTGCACGATATCGGCAAGAACATTGTCGGCGTCGTGCTCGGCTGCAATAATTACGAGATCCTCGATCTCGGCGTCATGGTGCCCGCGGCGAAGATTCTGGAGACTGCCAAGACCGAGAACGTCGACGCAATCGGTCTTTCCGGCCTGATCACGCCATCACTCGACGAGATGTGCTTCGTCGCCGCCGAAATGGAGCGCCAAGGTTTTGATCTGCCCCTCTTGATCGGCGGCGCCACGACGAGCCGCGTGCATACCGCGGTGAAAATCCACCCCAACTACGCGCGCGGGCAGGCGGTCTATGTGACGGATGCGAGCCGCGCCGTCGGCGTCGCGCAAGCGCTGCTCTCGGACGACATCCGCCCGCAATATGTCGAGCAGGTGCGCAAGGAGTACGCCAAGGTCGCCGACGCGCATCGCCGTGCCGAGGCCGACAAGCAGCGCCTGCCGCTGACGCGCGCCCGCGACAATAAATTCAAGATCGATTGGGCAAGCTACGATCCGCCGCGTCCGGCATTTTTTGGCACGCGCGTTTTCCGCACTTACGACGTCGCGGAGCTCGTGCCCTATATCGACTGGACGCCGTTCTTCCAGACGTGGGAATTGAAGGGCCGTTTCCCCGCGCTGCTGGAAGATGAAAAGCAAGGCGCCGCGGCGCGGCAGCTTTATGAAGATGCGCAGGCGATGCTCGCGCGGATCACCGAAGAGCGCTGGTTCAATCCGAAGGCGGTGATCGGCTTCTGGCCGGCGAATGCGGTCGGCGACGACATCCGCCTGTTCACCGGCGAGTCCCGGCGCGACGAGCTCGCGACCTTCTTTACATTGCGCCAGCAGCTCTCCAAGCGTGGCGAGGGACGCGCCAATCTCGCGCTCGCCGATTTCGTTGCACCGCTTGACAGCGGCAAGCCGGATTATATCGGCGGCTTTGTCGTCACTTCCGGCGCCGAGGAAGAGAAGATTTCGGCACGCTTTGCCCGCAATAACGACGACTATCGCTCGATCCTGGTGAAAGCGCTCGCCGATCGCTTGGCGGAAGCGCTCGCTGAGCGCATGCACGAGCGCGTGCGCCGCGAATTCTGGGCTTACGCGCCGGATGAAGAACTCACGAACGAGCAGCGTCTCGCCGAGGATTATCGCGGCATCCGTCCGGCGCCCGGCTATCCCGCGCAGCCCGATCACACCGAGAAAGCGACACTGTTCCGTTTGCTCGAAGCAGAGAAGCGCACCGGTGTCACTCTGACGGAGAGCTACGCGATGTGGCCCGGCTCATCGGTCGCCGGGCTCTACCTGTCGCACCCGCAAGCGCATTATTTCGGCGTTGCCAAGGTGGAGCGCGATCAGGCCGAGGATTACGCGCGCCGCAAGAACATGACGATCGCCGAGGTCGAGCGCTGGCTTGCGCCGATCCTCAACTATGATCCAGCGACATATGATAAGGTCGCCGCGTAATTACCATCGTCATGCCCGGAGAAGCCGACCCTCTTCGTAGAGCATCATGGTCGGGACGGAGACCACGTTGCCGGTGCGCCCCTCATCGGGTAGAAGCCAACGGCTCGCGCCCGTAGCTCAGCTGGATAGAGCGCTGCCCTCCGAAGGCAGAGGTCAGGGGTTCGAATCCCTTCGGGCGCGCCACTTGCGAACAAAACTGGGCACTCCGGCCGGCGCCGCCCCGCCTCCCATGACGAGGCGTTCCAGAACCGTCTTTCGCCCGAATATCCGTATCTCCGCATCATCCACTTCGACTTGGTCGATGACAGAACGGATGTAGGCGCGCCGGAACGGTGTATCGCCGCTGAGCACGTTGGTCCGCATGATTTCAACGAAGGCGGCGATTTTCTCTTCCGTGATGCGGGCAGCCGGCCGCATTTCCGAGAGAGCGCGATCCAAGGCGACTTGCGCGATATCGCGCTCGACCTTTACGGACGTGATCCGCTCTTTCAGCGTGAAGTCGCCGGGATCGGCGAGGCCGCTCTCAATCGCCGCATAGAGCCGCCCGAGTCTGGCTTCCGCGTCCGCGAGCTTCGCGCGCAAGGTTGTGAGCCGGGTTGAGTAATCCTCGTCTTTCGCCGCCTGCCGCTCCATGAGAGCGGCTAAAAGCTTACCGATGCGCTCCGGCGTCAGGAGTTTGTCCGCGAGCCTTTCCGTTACCAGCCGATCGAGCTTCTCCATCGGAATCGAACGGCCCTTGCAGGCGCTCTTGCCGCGTTGCGCACACGTCGCGCAGGTATAATAGCGGTAGCGTCCCGATTTGCCGGTGCGCAACGTCATCCCGCCGCCGCAGCTCGCGCAGCTGGCGATGCCCGTCAGCAGGATCGGCCCGGTCACAACACGCGGCGGCGTCACCCTCGGATTTCGCGCCCTGAGCATTGCCTGGACCGCCTCGAAGGTAGACGCATCGATGATCGGATCGACGGTCACCGGCACTTGCTCGGTTTCCGGCTTCGCCTCCTGCGTCTTATGAACGATACGGTTGAAGCGATGCTCGCCCTTATAGGTCGGACGCGTGATGATCTTGTGCAAAGGGCCAATGCCCCATCTTGCGCCGCCGCGCGTGCGGTAGCCGCGTTCGTTCAGCCAGCAGGCGGCGGCCTTGACGCCCAAGGGTCCTGACGTGCCGTCGCCCCTTTGCAACAGCTTGAAGATCAGCCGGACCGTTTCGGCTTCGAGTGGGTCGACTGCCAGCCGCTTCTTCGTCTTGGAACCCCGCTGTTCCGCGTCAACGACCTTGTAGCCGAAAGGAGCCTGCGATCCATTCCAGAACCCTTGCCGTGCGTTCTCCTTCATGGCGCGCAAGGTATGCTTGGCGTTCTCCTTCGACTGATATTCATCGAAGAGCGCGAACACCTGCCGCACCATGACGCTCATCGGATCGTCGCCGAGGTCTTGCGTGATGCTGACCAGGCGCACCCCCGCCTTGCGCAGCCGCCGCACATGATATTCCAGCGCGATATGGTCGCGGGCGAAGCGGCTGAAGGAGTGGACAATCACGACATTGAAGGGCGGAGCCTCCGCGGTCGCCATATCGAGCAACCGTTGGAGTTCCGGGCGGCGCTCGTCCATGCCGCTCGCGCCGGGCTCGGCAAATTCTATTGCAACATCCCATCCGCGAGCCGCACAGAAGGCCAAAGCCTGCCGGCGCTGGTCCGGTATGGACAGATCGGCTTCCGCCTGCCGGCCGGTCGAGACGCGCAAGTAGAGCGCGGCCCGTGTGGTTGCGGCGGGCTCGGCCAGGACGGCTTTAACAAGCGAGGACACGGGATATCTCCGCTGACTGTTCCTAGTTGCGAGGCTTCTGGCCTTTGGCTCGTTCCTGCAGTGCGTGATCGGCCTGTAGTCCTCCGTCCCTTATACTCCGGGCGGACTCCGGCCTAGAAAAAAGAGAGATCAACGTCGGCATCAGGAAGGCTTCGATGGCATCCAATTCCTGGGGCTGAATCGGATGAAGAGGGCAATAATCATCAGTAACGCGCCATTCATCTGAATGGTTGCGGGACGATACAGGGGAATGACGCCGAACATTGCCCATTCCAGGCAATGTCGCCATGGTAGACTGAAATAGCTTTAGTCACGAATTGGTCATCGTGAGGGGAAAGCGGTTGTTGAACTTATAGGACGGCAGTTCGCGGGCGAAGGATTGACGGTGCGCCTAACAAAATGATTTTCGGATAGGACTATGAGCGAGTGCTTCTCACAAAGCCAGTTACAGGCCATTGCCGACGCGCTGGGGGACACGGGCGAGGGGCTGACCGGTTCGGAAATCGCCCATCTCCTGGCCTCCTGCCGAATGGAGGACCCGGACCCTAACCTCACCAAGCGATACCGTCTCTACAATGCGCTGGCGATTAGCCAAAGTACCCGTCGGGACCGGCGCGGGATTCTTGCGTTCATTCGCAAGACGATGAAGCCGGAGAGGTTTGCGAGGAGCCCGGAAAGATTTGAGCCGATGCGTGCAAACCTAAACGTGGCTCTCGCTTTTGCCGGGCTCGTGGTCACGCAAGCCGGCGACGTGGAAAGCGCCGAGAAAGCAGCAACGCTATCCGAAGCGCAGCGCCGTGCGCAGGAACTGCGGGCAGACCTCAATTTTCGTGGCGCTCACCCGGATGTGCTGCGCTTTTGTCGCGAGGAGCTGCTCGCCGACAACTATTTTCATGCCGTCCTTGAGGCGGTTAAAAGCGTCGCAGAGAAAATCCGGGACCGGACCGGGTTGGCGGACGATGGAGCGGCGCTTGTCGACCGCGCCCTCACCGGACAACCGCCCATGCTGGCGATCAACGCCTTGTCAAACCCGAATGAGATAAGCGAACAGAACGGCTTCGCGAACTTGGTGCGCGGCACATTCGGCATGTTCCGAAATCCCGCGGCGCACGCGCCGCGCATCATCTGGAACATGGGTAAGGAGGACGCGGAAGATCTATTTTCTATCGTCTCCCTGATACACCGCAGGCTAGATAAGGCGACAATGCCGCCGCGCGTCTAATGCGCGCCCCGCACAGGTTTTCATCTCAACCGTGGTCTCCGGTCGGTTCCAACCCGTCGGATTTTAGCGGAGTCTGACAGGCCGCGCCGCTTGTGCAAGGGGCCGCCCGCTCCTTCGCCCCGGCCAACGCCGTGGCTCCCGTGTTGCCCCTGTGCCCCCTCGGCTTGTCCGGCCCGTCTTTGCGTCTCCGCGTCCAACAGGACGTAACCAACAAAAGGGAGACCAGAATGACGACAGACATGGAAACGCATGCAGAGCAGATCGCGACACTTAACGATCGCTTCCGCGGCCGGCTTCACATACCGCAATTCGGCAATCCGGACATTCCCGGTTTATTCTGCATGACGCGAGGCTTTACGACCCTTCCTCCCGTTGCGCAGATTGAAATCCTTGCGGCAGTGCGGTCCTTCGATCAGTTCAGCGAGGATAACGATCCGCACGGCGAGCATGATTTCGGCAGCGTCAATCACGCAGCGGCAACTATCTTTTGGAAAATCGACTATTACGCGGACAGCACATGCAGTTTTGGTTCCGAAGCACCGCACGATGTGACGCGTAGCTTTCGCGTGCTGACCATCATGCTGGCCGATGAGTGGTAAGGCCCGGCAGGCGCAGCGGAGGGCCCTTCCACCTCCGCTGCTGGCCTTGCCCTCAAAGCCGCAGCCCCGGATTGAGCCGCGCCAGCGCCCGGCGGATTTTCTGCAAGTTGATTTGGGCGTTTAGCAGGTCGTTCGAGTCTGCCGCCAGGGCCGGCAGTTCGCCGCTTACGAGGCGCAGCAGAGCCTCCAGCTCGATCCTCGTCGCACGCATCAGTTCGCCGTCGTTCAGTACACGCATGGTTTTCCTCCTTTTGTCCCGGCCGCGACCGTCGCGGCCTTCATGCGCAAGGCCCTTGCGCCGGAGGGGGCGGCCCGCATCGCTTCGCGACCGCAACGTCAGAGGAGGAGTGCCAAGCGCAGCAGCAGCACTTGCGGGCCTAAGTACCCGCCCGGCGCGAGATGGCCGGATGAAGGCCGCGAGGCGCGGACGGGGGGACGGAAAACAAAGGGGACGCAGACGGAAGATGCGGAGGATCGCGGCGACCGGGAGCCGGTCGGCAAGACCCGAGGAAAGGACTGACCCGCCCGCCAGGCCCGACAATTCGCGCCCGTCCTGGAAAACCGCACCGGACTCGACTGGGCATTACTGGAGAGCAGTTGCTGAATTAGGACACCCGCCCCGGCAACTTAGGGCTTCTTGCAAACTGACGCAGGTTAATGCCGGCCCGCGCGGGACGGGTTACGTCCGGCCATGCCGCGATATTTTTTCAGCGTTCACGATGGCAAAGACCTGCCGGACAGTGAGGGAATTGAGCTTCCCAGCCGCAACGAGGCGCACCGGCAGGCCATCACCACGGCCGGCGAGATGCTGAGAGAGATCGATCGAGAATTCCTAGGCGGCGACGTTTGGGAAATGCACGTCACCGATGAGGCGGGCAAAACAGTATGTCGGCTAAGGTTTTCGGCTGAGGATTGCGACTAGCGCCTCTGTTTGCTTGGAGTGACCAACCTTTCTCTGTCAGTCTTCTCCGCTTCCTCGGCCATCCCAAGCCATTGAGCCGCAAGTTTCAGCCACCCTGCCTTGTGATCTTCGTACTTCGATTTCCCGGGCTGCAATCGGCACTCTTCCGCTTGCTTACGGTAGTGTTCAGCTCTTTGGCTAGGCACTGTTTCTACGCAGGTTCGAGTGGCCGCGCGGCTAATTAGGACACCCGTTTCCGCAAACTAGGACACCGGGGGATTGATTAGACAGTACCTTACTGGAGCGCTAGAACGGACCGGGAACAGGAGACCTGCCGCCCATGCCGTCCTACCGGAAGAAGCCTGACCTTCTGGGACGAGGTTTCAGCGGGGAAGCTGATCGACACCCTGGGCCAC
>JAXDNH010000084.1:0-8111 GCA_034669525.1 Methylobacteriaceae bacterium
CCATCAGTGTGCCGCCGGCGAAATCGATGCCGAAATTCATGCCCACGGTGAGGAACAGGGTGACGGAGACGATGGAGAGGAAAGCGGAGAAGGGGTAGCTCACGCGCCGGAAGCGCATGAAGCCGAATTTTGTGTTCTCCGGAGCGAGACGCAGGAGCTTCATTGTTCAGATTCTCAAATCGGCAGCCGGGTCGGCCGCGCGTAGCGGTACCAGACCGCGATCATCATGCGCGTCATCGTCACCGCCGTGATGATCGTCGTGAGAATGCCAAGCGCGAGCGACACCGCGAAGCCGCGCACCGGCCCGGAGCCCAGGAAATAGAGGATCGCGGCGGCGACGAACATCGTCACGTTGGAATCGACGATCGTCGCGAAAGCGCGCTTGAAGCCTGCATCGAGCGCCGAGATGATCGAGCGCCCCATATGCGCTTCCTCGCGGATGCGCTCGTAAATCAGCACGTTCGAGTCAACCGCCATGCCGATCGTCAGCACGATTCCGGCGATGCCCGGCAAGGTCAGCGTCGCGCCAAGGAGGACAAGCGCCGCGAAGATGAAGGCGATGTGCACGAACAGCGCAAGATTGGCGAACACCCCGAAGATGCCGTAGGTGATCAGCATGTAGCCGACGACGAGCGCCGCGCCGACATAGGCTGCACGCTCGCCCGCTTTGATCGAGTCCTCGCCGAGACCCGGGCCAACCGTGCGCTCTTCGACAATGTTGAGTTTTGCTGGCAGAGCGCCGGCGCGCAGCAGGATCGACAGGTTCGTCGCCTGCTCGACGGTGAAGCGGCCCGAAATCTGCCCGGCGCCGCCGGTGATCGGCGTCAGAATGCGCGGCGCGGAAATCACCTTGTTGTCGAGAACGATGGCGAAGGGCTTGCCGACGTTCTTGGTGGTTACCTCGCCGAATTTCTGCCCGCCGCGAATGTTGAAGCGGAAATTGACGATGGGTTCGCTGGTGCGCTGATCGAATCCGGGCTGGGCGTCGGTAAGGTCCTCACCCTGCACCATAACCTGCTTCTCGACCGGCAGCTTGCCGGGTTCATCTGTCTGATCGAGCTGTTCGACGTCGGCCGGATTGGCGCCGGGCTCTGCGACGAGGCGGAATTCCAGTTTCGCCGTCGTGCCGAGGATTTCCTTGAGCTTTTCGGGATCCTGCAGCCCAGGCACCTGGACGAGAATACGATCGGCACCCTGGCGCTGGATGTTGGGCTCCGTCGTCCCAAGCGCATCGACGCGGCGGCGCAGAACTTCGATCGATTGGTCGACGGCGCGGCGCACCTTATCGACCATCCCGGCATCGGTGACGGTCACCTGGACCAGGCCGTCCGGCGATTCCTTCACATCGAGCGAGCCGGCGCCGCCCCCGCCGAGCAGAATATTGCCGGTCTGCTGCTGCAGCTGGCGGATTTTCGGCAGGATTTTGGCGCGATCGTCGGGATTGGCGACGCGGAACTGCACGCCACGTGCCTGGGTTCCGATGCCACCGGTGATCGGCACGCGCTCCTCGCGCAGAATGCGGCGGACGTCGTCGCGGAGATTGTCGACCTGCGTCTTCAAGACCGAGGCCTGGTCGATTTCGAGCAGGACGTGCGAGCCGCCTTGCAAATCAAGGCCGAGGACGATCGTGCGCATCGGCAACCACGGGAGGTGCTGCGAGATCGACTGACGCGTCGCAGGCGACAGCATGCTCGGAATGATCACGAGCAGCGCGATCAGCGTCATGCCGATGATGGCGGCGACTTTCCAGGTGGCGTAACGCAGCATGAATCAGTTCCGTGGCGAGATGGCCGCTGGCCTTAGCTCGCTTCCTTGACCGGCTCGCCCTTGGCGCGCACCTCCGAGATCATCTGGCGCAAGAGCCGCACCCTAACATTCGGCGCGATCTCGACCTCGACCTCGCTGTCATCGACCGATTTCGTCACCTTGCCAATGATCCCGCCCGTTGTGATGACGGTGTCGCCCCGGCGCACGTTTTTCACAAGTTCCAGCTGCTGCTTGGCGCGCTTCTGTTGCGGCCGCAGGATGAGGAAATACATGATGACCAGTATGATGCCGAAGGGCGCCAGTTGCATGATGACATCGGCGCCTCCGGGCGTAGCAGCCTGGGCGTAGGCCGGGGTGACGAAGAACATTGATCTTTCCGAGTGGGCGAGGCCGTGAAAATGCCCCGCAAAGTGGCGCGGACTATAGCCAGCGAGCCCGCGAAAGCAACAAATTGCAGCTGCGGCGGAATGGTCGCCCGACGGTCTTGCCGCCCCTTCCCGGCGATGCCCGAGCCGGGTAGAAGCGCGACCACATGCCTCCTCCGGACTCCCCCGCTCCTCCGCCCGAATTCGCCGCGAACGTGACGCGGATCGTCGCCGCGCTGGAGCGGATTGCGCCGCCAGCTCCGGCGAAGCCCGACCTCGCCGCGGCCGAGGCGTTCGTCTGGCAGGCCTCAAGCTGCTCGCTCCTGCCGGTCGCGAAGGTAAATCGCGTTGATCTCGCGCTTCTGAAGGGCATCGACCGCGTGCGCGATCAGCTCGCCGAAAATACCGAGCGCTTCGCCCGCGGCTATCCCGCCAACAATGCGCTTCTCTGGGGCGCGCGTGGCATGGGAAAATCGTCCCTTGTCAAGGCGGTCCACGCCGACATTAACGCAAGACTCTCAGGTCAGGCGCGCTACCGGCCACTAAAGCTCATCGAAATTCACCGCGAGGACATCAACAGCCTGCCGGGGCTTATGACGCTGGTGCGCGAAGCGCCGTTCGGCTTTCTGGTGTTCTGTGACGATCTTTCGTTCGACGGCGACGACACGAGCTACAAGTCGCTGAAAGCGGTGCTTGAAGGAGGCATCGAAGGACGCCCGAACAACGTCCTGTTCTACGCCACGTCGAACCGCCGCCACTTGCTGCCGCGCGACATGATGGAGAACGAGCGCTCGACGGCGATCAATCCGGGCGAAGCGGTCGAGGAGAAGGTCTCGCTGTCCGACCGCTTCGGGCTGTGGCTCGGGTTCCACCGCTGCAGCCAGGACGATTATCTCGCGATGGTGTTCGGCTATGCCGAGCGCTTCGGCCTTGAAATGGAGCGGGACACGCTGCAGGCCGAATCGCTCGAATGGGCGACGACGCGCGGCGCGCGTTCCGGCCGCACCGCATGGCAATATATCCAGGATCTTGCGGGCCGGCTCGGCAAGCAGACGGAATAACGCTCACGCGGCCTTTCGTGGCCAGTTGACCAGCAGGATCCCGCCGGCGACGAGCGCGACCGCAATCGCAAATCCCGGCGCGATCGCATCGCCGAGCAGAAAATGTCCGGCAGCGACGCCGAAAATCGGCGTCAAAAACGTGAAGGCCGACAGCTCGCCGGCGCGGTAATGCGAGATCATCCAGAACCAGCTCGTATAAGTAATGCAGACGACCCACAGCGTCTGGTAGGCGAGGCTGCCCCAGCTTATTGCGGAAACCTGCGTCGGCATGTTCTCGTGGAACACGAGAATGCCGAGCCCGAGCACGACCGCCGAGACCGCCAGCTGATAGAGCAGCGCCTTGATCGGCCGCGCGGCGCGCAGCCGTGTGGCCTTGATAATGAGCGTCGTGGCGCCCCAGAGCGCGCCGGCAATCAGCGTCAGCACATCGCCGATCAGCATGTCGTGCGAAATCTGTCCGCTGACGCCGAGCGCCAGCGCGACGCCAATGAAGGACAGCGCCAGCCCCGCCCATTGCAGCGCGGTCAGGCGTTCGGTCGGTGTAATCAGCGGCAACCCCAACGCCACGAAGAACGGTGCCGTGTAGAGAAAGAGCACGGCGTGCGTCGCGCTCGTCCGTTGCAGGCCGATGTAAAGCGCGACGAATTCGAGCGCGAAGCAGATGCCGCAGAGAATACCCGCAACGAGCGTGCGATCGCGGGCAAACAGAGTCGGCTCGCGCCAAAGTCCGATCGCGCCGAGCACCATCGTGGCGCCGACGGAGCGCCACGCCGCTTGCGTTAACGGCGGGATGTCGGCGAGCGCGACTTTCGCGGCGACCTGATTGAGGCCCCAGCTCGCGCAGAGGCCGAAAATGATCAGGGTGCCGATGGAGTCGAGCGGGCGCACATGATGTTGCATCGCGCTCTTTGAAGCGATGCCGCTCTTTTAATCAAGCCGAGCGAAGCACCCGCACCCGACGCCGATCAGTCGCGGTAGCGGCGCTCCGAACGCGAGGTCCCGGAGCGGCCCTCGAGACCGGGAGCGATCGGAGCGGGATAAGCGCCGACCGGCGGATTGTAGCCGTTGTTGATGCCGATCGAACTTGGCTGATCCTGGGCTCTCGCGTCGCCCAAGCCGCTGACCGGAGAGCCCTGGTTTTGCGCCAGCGCCTGCCCCGCGAGCAGCGTGAATGCGATGCCTGAAATAGCCGCAAAGTATTTCATTCGCCCCTCCTAACTTCACTGAGAAGTTCTCGTGAGCGAACGTTCGGCGGCGGCTAAGGTTCGCGCGCGAGCACCCCCTCACGCAGAGTTGAAAAAGCGGCGGGCCCGCGTCCGGACTCGCCGCCTCAACTACCAGCGCATCCTAAAGGTGACCCGCGACGGGATTAATCCAGGTAGGGACGCGGCGCGCGCCGGGCGGCGGAGCGGCCCTCCGTTCGAGGCGCAGGATAGGCTCCCACACGCGGATTGTATCCGTTGTTGAATCCCTCAGACGTCGGCTCATCCTGGGCCTGCGCGTCGCCAAGGCCGCCGACAGGGTAACCGCGACCCTGAGCCTGATAGCGAGGCAGCGGGGCCGTGGTGCGGCCGCCGGAGTGTGGGATCATGTACGTTCCGGTGCTGGGGTCGTAGCCGTTGGTAATTCCGATAGAGCTCGGCTGGTCCTGCGCCCAGGCATCGCCGAGGCCTCCGGTGGGATAATTCTGGGTTTGGGCGAATGCCTGACCCGACACCATCGCGAATGCGACGGCTGAGATGGCGACAACGTATTTCATTGGTTTGGTCCTGACTTTGCTGACGTTCGTACTCAGCAAACCGCCTCTCGCGGCTAACGTTCGCGCGCTTTCGCACACCACGAGCAGAACACCGCAATCAGCAACCAAGGACCGCAAATAGACAGGCGGCGGGTCTGTCTTTTGACCCACCGCCTGAACCCTCCCGCTCGTTGTCTCGCGGAACCGGAAGGGAAGCTTACAAACCTGCCAAGTATTACAGACCGGCCAGGTACTGCGTCGGATCGACCGGCGTCGAACCCTTGCGCAGTTCAAAATGCAGCTGCGGCGTCGCGACGTTGCCTGTCTGGCCGGATTTGGCGATGGTCTGGCCGCGTTTCACCTGTTCGCCGCGCTTCACTTCGAGCGCGCTGTTGTTGCCGTAGGCCGAGACGAAGCCGTTCGAGTGGCGGATCAGGACGAGATTGCCATAGCCCTTGAGCTCGCTGCCGGCATAAGCGACCACCCCATCGTCCGCCGCCTTCACGGCGGTGCCTTCCGGCACGGCGATGTTGATGCCATCATTGCCTTTAAAACCTTGAATGATGCGGCCGCGGGCCGGCCAGCGGAATTCGGGATTGGCCGCAATCTCGGCCTTCGGCAGGCTTGCCGTCGGTTGCGTGTCGACCGTCGGCTTGTCGCCGCGCACGGTCGCCTGTTGAGCTTTTGACGCAGGCGCCGTTTCGATTTTCGCATTCTTTCCGGCTGCAGATTCGGCAGGCTTCGGAGCCGCCGGCTGACGCGCGGCGTCCGCGGTTTTTGCCTGCTTCGGAGCTTCTGCCGCCGCACTCTTCGGCTTCAGTCCCTGTCCTTTGCCGGGCTCGGCGGCCTGCATCTTGATGATTTTCCCGCCGGGGCCCTTCACGAAGACGAATTTCGGCTTGTCGGCCATTTTCGCCGGTGTTGCGGGCTTGCCATGCAGCTGCGCAACCTGCCCCTTCGCAGTTCGCGCCGGCGCGGCGGCATTGGCGCTGTAAACCGGGATGACCAAGCGCGTGCCCTGCTTGACCTGGCCGGGCGACGCGAGGCCGTTGACGCGCAGAAGTGCGTCGGCCGGCACGCCGTAGCGGCCGGCGAGCATCGAGGCGGTCTCGCCATAGCCGACCGTGATCTGCGTTCCGCCTTGTGCGGACCAATTGCCGGAGACGCCACCCCCCTGCGCAATGCGCGGCGGAGGGGCATAACTCGGCCCACTCATAGGGGCCGCCCCGTATTGCTGCGGCGCCGGGGCTGCGATGGGCGCCCCTGGCGCGGGCAGCGGAGTGGACTGGATCGGCCCGGAGCCGAAGCCGCCGCTGCGGGCAGGCATGTCCTCCGGAATCGTGCCGGTCGGCGCCTGATCGACAGGGCGCGAGGCGCTCTGGAACGGATTGGAGAAGGGATCAGACAAGCGGGTCGCGTCGGTCGCGCACCCGCCGAGGAGGGCGACGGCCGCACCGGCCAATGCGATATTCACCGCGCCGCGGTAAGAACGGATTCCAGCACTCATCACGCAACCCACACCAAACGCATCACGACGGCCGATTAGAGCGCGTGCGGGTTAAGGAAGCGTTTTTGATGAACACGCGTTCAGCAAAAAAGCGCGCATTTTAACGTTAAAGCGCCGCTGCCACTCCCGAAAAGGGCTTGGGCAATAGACAGGCGCCACAATCGCTTTCCTCGGGTTGGCCTTGCGCATTAAGAGCGAGGCGGGCGAGGCGAGGGCCCCTGCCCTCGCCCGAGGAAATCCCACAGACAAGCACGCCACCCGGTGCGAGCCGGCTAGCGAGGCTCGCTGGCACTCCGTCCAAAGCAAGATGCACGAGGATGCGGTCGAAAGGTCCCCCGACGTTCGCCGCGAGGCCGTCGGCGCAGATGACTTCCGCGTTTTTTAGTCCCAGTCCGTCGAGCCGCGTCCGCGCGCCGGCAGCAAGCGTGTGAAAACGATCAATCGAGACGACATGCGTCGCAAGACTCGCCAGGACCGCCGTGACATAGCCCGAGCCAGTGCCGATCTCGAGCACACGATGGTCGCGATGAACGTTGAGGGATTCCAGCATGCGCGCGACGAGGCTCGGCTCGCTGATCGTCTGCCCGCAGGCGATCGGCAGCGGCAAATCGCGCTGGGCGAGATCGGCGAGCTGATGCGGCACGAACATCTCGCGCGGGATCGTCTCGATCGCGCGCAGGATGTCGGTGTTGCGGATGCCCTGAATGCGCAGTTTTAAGAGCAGCGCGGCGCGGTTCTCGATCGTGGTGGCGTTCGGAGTCATGTGACTGGCAATCCAGCCATCACTTCATGGCAATATTCTAAGTTCCCGATCGCGCCCTCTTCGGCTGGGGTTTGCCGCGCCCGAACACCTCGGCATAACGCGTCACCGCGTTCTCGTCGGTGAGATCGAGCCTGAGCGGCGTCAGCGAAATCTTCTTTGACGCGATTGCTTCGAGATCGGTGCCCTTGCCCGGCGTGAAGGCGCCGCGCTGGAAGGCGATCCAGTAATAGGGAATGCCGCGGCCGTCATGGCGCGCGTCGATCTTCAGGAGATCGGCGTCGCGGCGGCCCTGCACGGTCACCGCAATGCCTTTCACCTGATCCGGCGGACAATCCGGGAAATTGATGTTGATCAGCGTGCCCGGCGAAATCCCTTCATCGAGCAGCTTCTTGAGCACGATCGGCGCATGCGTCTCGGCGCATTCCCAGTATGGATTGAAGCGCCCGCTTACCGGCCCGTAGGCTTGCGACAGCGCAACCGAGGGCACGCCGAGGATTGTGCCCTCCATCGCGCCGGCGATCGTGCCGGAATAAGTGACATCCTCCGCCACGTTCGAGCCGCGATTGACGCCGGAGAGAACGAGGTCCGGGCGTTTGTCGGCGAGCACCGAGCGCACGCCCATGATGACGCAATCGGTCGGCGTGCCCTTCACCGCGAAGTGGCGCGGCGAGACTTCACGCAGGCGCAAGGGATCATTGAGCGACAGCGAATGTGCGACGCCTGACTGATCGTATTCCGGCGCAATGACGTAGACGTCATCCGACAGCGTCTGCGCGATGCGCTCGAGCAGATCCAGGCCGGGCGAGTGGATGCCGTCGTCATTGGTGATCAGGATGCGCATCGTCTCTCCGGGCCGTCATGCCCGGCCTTGGGCCGGGCATCCACGCGATGGTGTACTTCATCTTTTCGT
>JAXDNH010000085.1:0-29407 GCA_034669525.1 Methylobacteriaceae bacterium
TTTCCTGCACGAAAAGATCATCATCGAGGAGCAGGCGCGCGCCGGCGCGTCCGGCTTCGGCATCAGCCTGCATAACGGGATCGTGGCGCCGTACATCTACCATTACGGCTCGGAGGAGCAGCGCCAGCGCTGGCTGCCGCGAATGGCAACCGGCGAGCTCGTCACCGCCATCGCCATGACCGAGCCCGGCACCGGCTCCGACCTGCAAGCCGTGCGCACGAGCGGCAAGCGCCAGGGCAACCAGTATTCGATCAGCGGGGCGAAAACCTTCATCACCAACGGGCAGACTGCAAACCTGATCTGCGTCGTCGCCAAGACCAATCCGAAGGAGCGCGCCAGGGGCGTCTCCCTCATCATGGTGGAGACGGAGGAGGTCGAGGGCTTTCGCCGCGGCCGCAATCTCGAAAAGATTGGCCACCACGCACAGGACACGTCGGAGCTGTTCTTCGAGGATGTCCGCGTGCCGACGAGCAACCTGCTCGGGCCGGAAGAGGGACTCGGCTTCAAGCAGCTGATGAGCCAATTGCCGCGCGAGCGGATGATCATCGCGGTGCAGGCGGTTGCCGCGATGGAACGCGCGATCGCGCTCACAGTCGACTACGTCAAGAACCGCACCGCGTTCGGCAAGCCGCTGATCGACTTCCAGAACACGCGGTTCAAGCTTGCCGAATGCAAGACCGAGGCGACGATCGCGCGGGTCTTTGTGGAAAATTGTACAGAGTGCGTTCTCGACGGCACGCTTGATGTCGAGACCGCCGCAATGGCGAAATGGTGGACCACGCAGAAGCAGAACGAGATCGTCGACGAGTGCCTGCAGCTCTTCGGCGGCTACGGCTACATGAAGGAATATCCGATCTCGCGGCTGTGGACCGACGCGCGCGTGCAGAAAATCTACGGTGGCACCAACGAGATCATGAAAGAGCTGATCGGACGGGGCCTGTAAGTGGCGGAGCCGCCGATCCTCGCGATCAACAATGTCGAGGTCATCTACGACCGCGTGATCCTGGTGCTCAAGGGCGTGTCACTGACCGTGCCGAAAGGTGGCATCGTCGCGCTGCTCGGTGCCAATGGTGCGGGCAAAACGACTACGCTGAAGGCAATCTCCAACCTTTTGCACGCGGAGCGCGGCGAAGTCACCAAAGGCTCGATCGAATTTGCCGGCGATCGCGTCGACAAGCTCTCCCCCAACGAACTTGTGCGCCGCGGCTGCATCCAGGTGATGGAAGGCCGCCATTGCTTCGGCCATCTCACGATCGAGGAGAATCTTCTGACCGGAGCCTTCACGCGCCGTGACGGACGCGCCGGAATTGCCCGTGATATCGAGGCGATCTACGGCTATTTTCCACGTCTCAAGCGACGGCGAACCGCGCTTGCCGGCTACACATCAGGCGGCGAGCAGCAGATGTGCGCGATCGGTCGCGCGATGATGTCGCGCCCGCGCATGATTTTGCTCGACGAGCCCTCGATGGGACTTGCCCCACAGGTCGTCGAAGAGATTTTTGGCATCGTGCACCGCCTCAACGCGCAGGAACAGGTGTCCTTTCTTCTCGCCGAGCAGAACACCAACATCGCGCTGAAATATGCGACGTATGGCTACATTCTCGAGACCGGACGCATCGTGCTCGACGGCGAGGCCGCTGCACTGCGGGAAAACCAGGACGTCAAGGAATTCTACCTCGGCCTTTCCGGCCCCGAGCGCCGCAGCTTCCGAAACGTGAAACATTACAAGCGCCGAAAAAGATGGCTTGCTTAAATCGGGGATTCCCGGAATCAATGGGCCATGCCGACAACAAGAAGACCAACAGAGGACGAGTGCGGTATCTCCACGCGTAAACCTCTTCGGGGCGGTACTGCCACTTTCGAACACTACGACCGCGCCGAAACGCGGTCCCCGGCGGCGCGAGAGAATACGCTGTTCCGCGACCTTCGAGGCGTCTTGAAAATCGCCAAGCCGCGGACGCCGGCGCTGCGTGCACAGCTGAAGGGCATCGACCTCGAAGGCGTGAAAACGCGCGCCGATCTTGCAGGCATTCCGCTCATTCGAAAATCAGACCTGAAGAGCATGCAGGAGGAAACGCCGCCGTTCGGCGGGCTTGCAGCCTCGCGTGCGTCTTCGTTGAAGCGCCTGCTTGTCTCGCCGGGGCCGATCTTCGAGCCGGAAGGACACGCCAAGGATTGGTGGGGTGCGGCGCGCGCCTTCTTCGCCGCGGGATTCCGCAAAGGCGACATCGTTCTCAACTGTTTCTCCTATCACCTGACGCCCGGCGGGCACATCATGGAGAGCGGCGCCCTGGCGCTCGGTTGCCCTGTCATTCCCGCCGGCATCGGCAACACCGACCAGCAGGTCGAAGCGATCGGTTATCTCAAGCCATCGGGTTATTGTGGTACGCCCGATTTTCTCAAAGTGCTGCTTGATCGCGCGCACGAGTTGAAGAGCGAGGGGTCGTCGATCAGGCGCGGGCTTGTTTCCGGCGCAGCCTTGCCCGGCAGCCTTCGAAAAGAGCTGAAGGAGCGGGGCGTCCAGGTCTTCCAGGCCTACGCAACTGCTGACCTCGGCGTGATTGCTTACGAGAGCGGGCAGTCCGAAGGAATGATCGTCAACGAAGGTCTGATCGTCGAGATCGTGCGGCCAGGTACGGGCGAACCGGTGGCGAACGGCGAAGTCGGCGAAGTCGTGGTGACGCGGCTCAATGCGGATTATCCACTATTGCGGTTCGCGACGGGTGATCTTTCGGCCTTCCTGCCTGGTACCTCCCGCTGCGGGCGCACCAATATGCAGCTCAAGGGCTGGATGGGCCGCGCTGATCAGACGACAAAGGTCAAGGGCATGTTCGTGCATCCCTCGCAGGTCGCGGAAGTGCACAAACATCATCCGGAGCTCATCCGCCTTCGTCTCGTCGTGACGCGCAAGGGGGAGCAGGACGTGATGACCTTGTGTGCCGAAGCCAAGAACAGCGGCAACGGGTTGTGCGAGGCGGTCGGTTCGACACTGCAGGCAGTGACCAAATTGCGCGGCGCGGTCGAAGTCGTTGCGCCGGGCACGCTGCCGAACGACGGCAAGGTCATCGCCGACGAGCGGCCGGTGGGGTGATTCCGGATTAGCGCGCCAACGATCCCTAATGTTCTCTCCATCGCCGGCTCCGATCCATCCGGCGGCGCTGGCATCCAAGCTGATCTGAAAACAATCGCGGCGCTCGGCTGCTACGGCATGGCGGTGGCCACCGCGCTGACGGCGCAGAACACGCAGCGCGTTTTCCGCATACATCTGCCGCCGGCCGATTTCGTCGCGGCCGAGATCGATGCGATTTTCGGCGACATCGACGTGCATGCGGTGAAGATCGGGATGCTTGGGTCCGGCGAGATCGCGCGCGTTGTGGCTGATCGTCTGAAGCAGACGCGTGTGCCGATCGTCCTCGATCCCGTGCTGGTGGCAACAAGCGGCGATGCGCTGGGCACGCCCGATCTCGTTGATGTTCTAGGCGATGAATTGCTGCCGCTCGCGCTTCTGATCACGCCGAATGTCCCCGAGGCCGCACGTCTCGCGGACCACCCTGTTCCAACGGACATAGAGGGCATGCAGCACCTTGCCGAGCGGCTGCATGCACTCGGCGCCCGGGCCGTGCTCGTCAAAGGCGGACATCTCACCGGCGCGCAGGCGACGGATGTACTCTTTGACGGAAGGTCGCACCGGCTGTTCACCAGGCCGCGCATCGACACTGCCGGCGACACGCACGGCACGGGATGCACTCTGGCGTCGGCAATTGCAGCTCATCTGGCGAAAGGCTTTGCCCTCGGAGATGCCGTCGAAGCAGCAAAACGCTATGTGACCGAAGCGCTACAAGCGAGCGGCGAACTGCGCGTCGGACTTGGGGCGGCGCCATTGAATCATCTCTACGCGCTGCGCCCGCGCCTCGACGCGTGATCCGTTGGAACTATCTTAGAGCAGATGCTGGATAGCGTTTCCCCCTCCTTGGTTGCAGCCGATAGCGGCCTCCGTCCCGGCGATCATCCGCCGGTCATCTCGGGCCTCGTCGGCGTGCTTCTCGTCAATCTCGGGACACCGGACGCGACCGACTATTGGTCGATGCGCCGTTACCTCAAGGAATTCCTTTCCGACCGCCGCGTGTTCGAAACACCGCGGCTGATATGGTGGCCGCTGTTAAATTTGGTGATCCTCTCCCGGCGTCCGCAGCGTAAGGGCCGCGATTATGCCGCCATTTGGAATCGCGAACTCGACGAGGGTCCGTTAAAAACGATCACGCGCGCACAAGCGGACAACCTCTTCGACTGGGTTGCGAAAGGCGGCCTCGGCGCGAACGGCGCACGCCTGCGCACCGAATGGGCGATGCGGTACGGCAATCCGTCGATCGCGAGCGGCATCACGCGGCTGAAAGAGCAGGGCTGCGATCGTATCCTGCTCGTGCCGCTCTATCCCCAATATTCGGCTGCGACGACCGCGACGGTCTGCGACAAAGCTTTCGATGCACTCGCCACCATGCGTTGGCAGCCGACGCTCCGCGTCGCCCGTCCCTGGTACGATGATCCCGTTTATATCGATGCGCTTGCCGCGTCACTGCGCGACGGCTTGGCGGTGCTCGACTTCGAGCCGGAGGTGATCCTCGCCTCATTTCATGGCGTGCCGAAAGAATATCTGCTGAAAGGCGACCCCTATCATTGTCATTGCCAGAAGACCGCGCGCCTGTTGCGCGAGAAGATGGGATGCTCGGCGGAGCATCTCATCACGACGTTTCAATCCCGTTTCGGCCCGGCTGAATGGCTGCAGCCCTATACGGATGAGACGGTGAAAGCATTGGCGCAGCAAGGCGTGAAGCGGCTGGCGATCATCACGCCGGGATTTGCCGCCGATTGCCTCGAGACGATCGAAGAGATCGGTGTGGAGAACCGCGATTTCTTTCTCGCGCATGGCGGCGAGAAATTCGCCCGCATCGATTGCCTCAATGCGGATGAGAACGGAATGGCGGTGATCCGCAGCGTCGTTCAGCGCGAATTGATGGGCTGGATATGACCGGCTTCTGCGTCGTGCTCACCACGACGGATAGCGAGGCGCACGCCGAGCGTATCGTCGACGCGGTGCTTGGAGCGAACCTTGCCGCCTGCCTGCAGCTGATGCCGATCAAAAGCTGCTATGTCTGGGCGGGCAAGATCGCGCGCGACAATGAAATCCTGATCCAGATCAAGGCGAAGACCGCCGATTTCGATGATCTCGCCACCTGCATCCGCGCCGCGCACACGTATGAGGTTCCCGAGATCGTGCGTCTCGATATCGCCGGGCGCGCAATCATATCTCGGCTGGATTACCGCGGTGACCCGGTAAAGGCCTCCCCCCCCCCGCAAGGGGACCTCCCACCGCTCCGCTGGCTTTTCGGACACGCTCATGTATAAGCGCGCCAGCGCTGGCTCAGGCTCGCGCTCAACCGACCCTGCTGGACGACATCCCGGCATGGCCGATGCGGATCCGAGCGGTCCCAATCCCCTGATTTGAAAGGAAAACCGATGTCGATCACGGCCGAGCGCAAAGGCGCGCTCATCAAGGAATATGCGACGAAAGCGGCCGATACTGGCTCGCCGGAAGTCCAGGTGGCGATCCTCACCGAGCGCATCACCAACCTGACCGAACACTTCAAAACCCACGTGAAAGACAACCATTCGCGCCGCGGGCTTCTGAAGCTCGTCTCGCAGCGTCGCCAGCTTCTCGATTATGTGAAGCGTCACGACGAGGCGCGCTACAAGACGCTCATCGAGCGGCTTGGGATCCGCCGCTGAGGCGGTCCATCGCTTCGGCTTCCCGGCCGAAGATTTTCGAGGCTTTCGATGTTCGTCAGCCTCTCCCGGCGGCGGCAATGGGGCCGTCGTGAAGCTAAAGTGGCAGTCATCCATGGCCATGGCAGGATCGCCGGGCGCTGAGAGAGAGGCACCGTTTGGCGGCGCCGCTCGGCGTCTCGCCATCTTGCTCATGGCTATCCGTGTTGCCGCGCAATCCAAGAAAGACAGACATGTTTGAGATACATCGCGAAGAACTCGATTGGGCCGGCCGCACGCTCGTGCTCGAAACCGGCAAGATCGCCCGCCAGGCCGACGGTGCCGTGCTCGCGACCTGGGGCGAGACCACCCTGCTCGCCACCGTGGTCGGCGCCAAAACGGCGAAGCCGGGCCAAGACTTTTTCCCGCTCACCGTCAACTATCAGGAGAAGGCTTTCGCCGCCGGCCGCATCCCCGGCGGCTATTTCAAGCGCGAAGGCCGCCCGACCGAGCGCGAGACGCTGACCTCGCGATTGATCGACCGTCCGATCCGTCCGCTCTTCCCGGCGGGCTACCGCAACGAGACGCAGGTGATCGTCACCGTGCTCTCCCATGATCTGGAGAACGAGCCGGATGTGCTCGCGATGATCGGCGCCTCGGCGGCGCTGACGCTCTCGGGCATCCCCTTCATGGGCCCGGTCGGGGCGGCGCGCGTCGGCTATGTCGGCGGCAAGCTGAAGCTCAACCCGACGATCGAGGAGATGAAGGATTCATCGCTCGACCTCATCGTTGCCGGCACGGCCGACGCCGTCCTCATGGTCGAATCCGAGGCGAAGGAACTCTCCGAGGACGTGATGTTAGAGGCGGTGATGACAGGTCATCGCGGCTTCCAGCCGGTGATCGAGGCGATCATTCGGCTTGCCGAGCGCGCCGCTAAGGAGCCGCGCGATCTCACGCTGGCCGACACCATGGCGGTCGACGAGGCGGTCCGCTCGGTCGCCGAAGCCGACCTCCGCGAAGCCTACAAGATCACGGCCAAGGCCGAGCGCTACGCCGCCGTCGACCGCGTGAAGGCGAACGTCCAGGCGCAATTGTTCCCGGAAGGCCCCGAGGGCGCCTATTCCAAGGAAGCGGTCGGCCATGCCTTCCACGACCTACAGGGCAAGGTCGTGCGCAACAACATTCTCGACATCGGCACCCGCATCGACGGTCGCGACGTGAAGAGGGTGCGTCCGATCCTGGCGGAAGTCGGCGTGCTGCCGCGCACGCACGGCTCGGCGCTGTTCACCCGCGGCGAGACGCAGGCACTGGTCGTCGCGACGCTCGGCACCGGCGAGGACGAGCAGTATATCGACTCCCTGGAAGGTACGTACAAAGAGCGCTTTCTGCTCCACTATAATTTCCCGCCCTATTCGGTTGGCGAGACCGGCCGCATGGGTTCGCCCGGCCGCCGCGAGATCGGCCACGGCAAGCTCGCCTGGCGGGCGCTTCGCCCGATGCTCCCGAGCGCGGCGGAATTCCCCTACACGGTGCGCGTCGTCTCCGAAATCACCGAGTCGAACGGCTCGTCTTCGATGGCGACGGTCTGCGGCGCCTCGCTCGCGCTCATGGATGCTGGCGTGCCGTTGAAGCGGCCGACTGCCGGCATCGCGATGGGCCTCATCCTCGAAGGCGAGCGCTTCGCGGTGCTCTCCGACATTTTGGGCGACGAGGATCATCTCGGCGACATGGACTTCAAGGTCGCGGGCACGGCCGAAGGCGTGACCTCGCTGCAGATGGACATCAAGATCGCCGGCATCACCGAAGAGATCATGCGCGTCGCGCTCGGTCAGGCACGGGATGGCCGGCTGCATATCCTCGGCGAGATGGCGAAGGCGATCACTGGCGCACGCGCCGAGCTCGGTGAGTTCGCACCGCGCATCGAGACCTTGAAAATCCCGACAGACAAGATCCGCGAAGTGATCGGCACCGGCGGCAAGGTGATCCGCGAGATCGTCGAGAAGACCGGCGCCAAGGTGAACATCGAGGATGACGGCACGGTGAAGGTCGCCTCCTCCGATGCGAATTCGATCAAGGCGGCGATCAACTGGATCAAGTCGATCGCGTCCGATCCGGAGGTCGGCATGATCTACGACGGCACGGTGGTGAAGACGGTCGATTTCGGCGCTTTCGTGAACTTCTTCGGCGCGAAGGACGGGCTCGTCCACATCTCGCAGCTGTCGAAAGGCCGCGTCGCCAAGACCACCGACGTCGTCAAGGAAGGCGACAAGGTGAAAGTGAAGCTCATGGGCTTCGACGATCGCGGCAAGGTGCGCCTGTCGATGCGCGTTGTCGATCAGCAGACGGGCGAGGATATTGAGGCGAAGGAAAAGGCCGAGCGCGACGGTGAGCAACGCGCCGCTGCCGGCGAGTAAATGAAGGCGCGCATCCGTAAGCTGGTGACGGTGGTCGAAGAGACCCGCACCGAGATGGGGCGCGCGATCGATCCGCCGACACGCCGTGCGGCTGCAATCGCGGTGATCGAGAATCCGTTCGCTGGCCAATATGTCGACGATCTCTCCGAACTCATCGACATCGGCGAGGAACTCGGTGCCCTTTTAAGCGAGCGCGCAGTTGCGGCGCTCGGCATCGACGGTGCGCGCGCCGAAAGCTACGGCAAGGCTGCGGCCGTTGGCGAAAACGGCGAACTTGAACATGCCGCGGCACTTCTGCATCCGAAAATGGGCGCTCCGGTGCGGAAAGCGCTGACCAAGGGCGCGGCGCTCATCCCGTCATCGAAGAAACGTGGCGGACCTGGCGTGCCGCTCGACATTCCGCTCGGTCATAAGGACGCGGCGTTCGTGCGCTCGCATTTCGACGGCATGGAAGTGCGCGTCACCGATGCGCCGCGTGCGAACGAAATCATGGTCGCCGTCGCGGTCACCGATTCCGGGCGGCCGCTGCCGCGCGTCGGCGGTTTGAAAAAAGACGAGATCAAGGGCGAAGACGGGCTGCGGTAGCGCCGGACTGCGCACCTAACCCTTCTTGTTCTTCTCCAATTCGGCTTTCAGCGCTGCGAGTTTGGCGAAGGGTGAATCCGGATCGGGTGCGCGATCGCGCGAGCGGGTTTCCGTACTGAATGTGCTTGGCCGCGCCGATCTGCGATCCTCGTGGCGATCGTTGCGACGCCGATCGTCTTTGCCCTTGGAGCCCGGCCGATTGTCGGGCGTGCGCGCGGACCGCTCCGCCGGAGGGGCGGCGGGACTATTCCCATCGCCCGCGTCAACCGTTTGCGGCGCCGGGCGGCGATCGCGCCGGACGCGCTGCTCCCCATTGGCGCGTTCCTTCGGCGGACGCGGCGTGATGTTGAAGACGCGCGGTTGCCGCTTCTGCGGCCGCTCAGGCCGGCGCTGAAACTGTTGCCGTCCCATGCGCCAGACATCGATCATGATCGGTTCAGCGGGCGCAGCTTCGGTTTGCTCTGCTCCTGCGTCCGGGGCGGCCTCGCTCGTCACCTCGGCGCTGGTTTGTTCTGCGCTGTCCGACGCGGTCATAGCGTCCGCACCCTCTGACGTCGGCACAAGGGGCTGGTCGCCGATGCTTGGAACTGCTTCGATTGAAGCCTTGGTCTCCTCAGGCGCAACCGGTGCATCGCCGAGCGCGACAAGCGTCTCGCTCTCAGCCCGTGGGGCGGACTCGGAAGCAGCGTCCGCAGCATTAGAGGCGGACGCCGGCAATTCCTGCGGCATCTCTGATGTCCTCGCGAGGGTCTCATCAGCTTGCTGGCGCGACTCGTCGGCGCTCAGCTCGTCGCCAATGCCCAACGGCAGAAATGAGTCGTCCGAAACAATTAAGGTCTCGGCCGGTTCTGCGGTTGCCGCGGCTGCATCCGCATCCGCATTCGCCTTCTCGCCCGAACTTTCTGTCTCGCTTGCCGGTGCGGCAACAGGTTGTGCGGGCGTTGACGGCACGAGCGGGATTGTGATCGCCGGTCCGGGCCGGCGCTCCATCACATAGCCGAGCGAGTGCAGAATGGACGCAAAGGCCTCGCCCGAACATCCCGCCAGCGATGTCATTGCGCCGGTCACGACGAACGTATCCTTATCAGCGGTACCAGGCGGCGGATTGCCCGGCGTGACACCGGGCCGATAAGCGATTGCAGGCCGGATGAGATCGGCGAGGCGCTCCAAAATATCGACGCGCACGGCGCGTTCGCCGCAAACGCGAAAACCGGCGGCGCGATAGAGTTCTGCCGGGATTTCGGGATCGGCGACAAACGAGGTGCGCCCTGACGCTGCAAGATGCGGCACCTCATCGAGGCCCTTCACATCGAGCCCGCCATTCTTCAGCGCCCATAATTGCGCCGCGAGCGCGCGCGGCGCAGGCTTTAAAAGCTGCGGCAGGAAAAGATGGTAGGCGCCAAAACGCAGGCCAAACTTACGCAAAGCTGCGCGCGCTTCTTGCGATAAACCACGCACGTCTTCGGCGACGAGCGCGCGATCGAGCACGCCGAGATGTTCGCCGATCTGGAACGCGATGCCCCGGGCAATTCCCTCGAGGCCCTCGCCGGCTTCCAGTTCGGCGAGAGGGCCGAGATGCTTCTTCACATGCTGCGCGAGCCAAAGATCCAGTCGGCGCTGCACCGCCTCCAGTGGCGAGCCGGTCAGCTGCTCGTCGGCAAGTATCTGCGCTTTTGGTGCAAGGATGTGATCGCCTGCAGCGAGCTTTGCGATCGGTTCGCCGAGCCAGCGAATCGTGCCGTCGCGCGCCAGCACAAAGGCTTCATCGACCGCCTCGCTCACCCGCGTCGCGCGCTGGTCCATTTCGGTTGCGAGCGCTTTCTGCGCGGCCGTGTTCAGGGTTCTCGCTGCTTCTCCGGCGGCCTGCGGATCGGGCGTGAAGCGGAAACCTTGCAGGAGGCCGACGTGCTGGCCTTCGACCAGCACGTCGCCGGCATTGGTTATTTCCGCTTCAAGCATCGCATTCTCTCTGAGGCGCCGCATGAGCACGCTGGTGCGGCGGTCGACGAAACGCTGCGCCAACCGTTCGTGCAGCGCATCCGACAGGCTGTCCTCTATCCGACGCGCGAGCCCCTGCCAATGTTCGGGGTCAGCGAGCCAGTCGGGGCGGTTCGCGATGTAAGTCCAGGTGCGTACCTGAGCGATGCGCGCGGCGAGGATGTCGATGTCGCCATCGGTACGATCCAGCATCGCGAGCTGGCGTGCGAACCAGTCGTCGGGAATGAGACCGGCCCGCACGATGTAACCAAAGACGGAAAGCACAAGTTCCGCGTGGGCGGCCGCCGCGACCTTGCGGTAATCCGGTATTTGGCAGACACCCCAGAGCCGCGCGACGTCGGCGCGCGTCTTGACATTACGTCGCACGCTCTCGTCGCGGCCCATAATGTCGAGAACGAGCTGATCCTCCGCGATCGGCGCGCGGGTGAGCCCTGGATGTTCAGGAATGCGATCCAATGAGCGGCCGAGCGCTTCGACCGACGTGAAATCTAGATCGGAATTGCGCCACTGCAGAACGCCGAGCGGATCGAAATTGTGGTCTTCGAGCCGCTCGACCAGTTCTTCGTCGAAGGGAGGACAGCGGCCCGTCGTGCCGAACGTGCCATTACGCATGTTGCGCCCGGCGCGCCCGGCGATCTGGCCGACTTCGGCCGGCGTCAAGCGCCGGAATTGCCGGCCATCGAACTTGCGATCGGAGGCGAAGGCGACATGGTCGACATCTAGATTAAGTCCCATGCCGATAGCATCGGTCGCAACGATGTAGTCGACGTCGCCATCCTGATACATCGCGATCTGCGCGTTGCGCGTGCGCGGTGACAGGGCGCCCAGAACGACAGCGGCCCCGCCCTTCTGCCGGCGGATCCATTCGGCGATCGCGTATACTTCCTCCGCCGAGAACGCGACGATGGCGCTGCGCGGCGGCAACCGCGTGATCTTCCTGTCGCCGGCATATGTGAGTTTCGAAAGCCGCGGCCGGGACATGACGTGAATGCCCGGCAGCAGCTCTGACATGGCGCGCTGCATCGTGCCGGCGCCGATGAGCAGCGTCTCATCAATGCCACGGCGGTTGAGCAGCCGATCGGTGAAGACGTGGCCGCGATCGAAGTCGCTTGCAAGCTGCACCTCATCGACCGCAACAAACGACAGGTTCAGGTCGCGCGGCATTGCCTCGACAGTCGCCACCCAATAGCGCGGCGATTTCGGTTTGATCTTCTCTTCGCCGGTAATCAGCGCGACCGCGTCCGCGCCCGCGCGCTCCACTACCCGGGCATAGACCTCGCGGGCCAGAAGCCGCAGCGGTAAGCCGATCATACCGTTGGGATGGGCGAGCATCCGCTCGATCGCGTAATGCGTCTTGCCGGTATTGGTTGGGCCGAGCACCGCGGTGACGCCGCGCGTCTCGCCGAACAGCGGACCGCTGCGGTCGGGCCTGAAAGGCAGGTTCATCCGATGCTCCCGACCCCCTGCCGTCCCGCTTTGTGACGACGCAACGCGCCTGTGTTCACGCTTCGAACGCGGCGGGAACGAAAACGGCCCGAATCGCTGACTCCCGTCGAGTCTGCCTTTGTTCCAGCTAGATGTAGATAACCTGTGGAAAGGAGCGGCAATAAGTTGTGTTTTGCGGTTGGTTTTCGAGCTGTCCAATGCCGCCGCGCAGAATCGCCGCGCGGACTCCGAATCGGCTTTGAGTCAAGCGCCGATTCGCGCTGCAAAATGCCCGCGCCATTAAGCTTTGGCCGGGAGCGCGAACGCAGCGTGCACGAATCGGTGATCGGCTTCTTTTCCCGCTTTGTCTCGGGAAGGCGGGGCCGCGAAAAACCTGTCACTCGGTACCCTTGGCGAGGCGGGGCGCCGCGCTCTCTAGTCCTGGAATTCAGGAAGACGTGCCAGGCGGAGACATAAGTCTCGCGAGCCGGCTCCGCGAGAGGCGCCGCCGCGATGCCGACAGCTAGTTCGTACCCACAGCCTGCGTCGGCTGTATGGTAAATTCCATTCCCTCGATGAGAAGCATCCCGGAAGTGGTCATGATCGAGATCCGCAGCGGCACAACGGCATGTGCCCGTTCGACTGGGGCAAGCCAGGCCTCCATTTGTCTGTTGTCCGCCATGAACTGGGTGGCCTTCGCCTCAGGCCGATGCCCGGCAACGGGCACGTAGCGGGCCGCGCAGACAGCAACCGGACCGGAATAGCCCCTCACCTGCACGTCCTGGGAACGGACAAATGAAAGCTTGATGTCGTAGCGGGCGAAGCCGTCAAAGACTGGGATCGTCCGATCGCACGCGGCGGGTCCGACCAGCGGTTGCCCGGCGGGCACATTCATGATGAGCGCCGAGACGGGGTCCAGAACATTATGCTTGTTGGCGTCCGTCACAGGCACGCGACCGACCGGATCGACGAAGGGCGGCGAAATATCGAGCCCGCGCACCGCGCCGCCGCCCATCGCCATCCGAACGGTGCGGGTTTCGTAGGAATTGCCGGTCGTATTGGCATAGGTTGCCGGCACCGCACCGGCGCGCCCTATAGCACCGCTTGCTGTCGCCGCGCCCCTGACACTGGAGACCAGCGCCGCAATGCCGGTCAGCTTCACACCGATGTCGATCCTGTAGTGCTGCGGCTCGATGACGCCGGCCGCGGTCGCAGTGCCGATTGGAAGCCCGATAATGCTGACGCTATAGGTGGCGCGGACGTTCTCCGCATGCGCGGCGAAGGCGAGCCCGCAACCCGCCGCGCCGAGCAGAAGCGCGGCCAGCAAGCTGTGATGAGGGTGGGGAGCGCGCATCTAAGGTCGTTCGCCTGGCGAAGTGGCCCGATTCGGCCTAAGCTGTCATGCGAAATCGGGACCGTTTCAAGGCTGGTCACGGGTTGCGCGAGCGAAGCGGCTCCCCTATAGAACGGCCTTCCGTGGGGCCTGACCGGACCGGTTTTTTGCGGTTCGCGCTGGCGCGCAGCGTCCCGCCTCCCTTTCGCCGGCCGAGCCGGACCGCCCGTTCTTCTCGGGCGATCAGACCAAAGGTTCTTCTCAAATGTCCCGCCGTTGTGAGCTTACCGGCAAAGCCGTGCAGACCGGGAATCTGGTCAGCCATTCGAACCGCAAGACGCGCACACGCTTCCTGCCAAACCTTTGCAATGTCACGCTGATCTCGGACGCGCTCGGGCGCTCCGTGCGCCTGCGCGTGGCGGCCGCGGCGCTGCGCTCGGTCGAGCATCGCGGCGGGCTTGATGCCTTTTTGCTGAAGGCGCGCGACGAGGCGCTTTCCCCGAACGCGCGCGCGCTCAAGCGCGACATTGCCAAAAAGGCCGCGGAAGCCTCTGCTTAAAGCGCACCTGTGGTGGGCCGGGCAGGACTCGAACCTGCAACCAGACCGTTATGAGCGGCCGGCTCTAACCATTGAGCTACCGGCCCGATTTCGGCGCTCTTAGCGAGCGGTCCTACACTGCCGTCCATTTGACCTGCAACTCCCCAAACGGAAGCGGGAGCGCTTCTGGCGCTCCCGCTTCTCTGACGAGTGGCCGGGGATCAGCTCTTGATGCGGAGCTTGCCCATGCCGATGCCGATCTGGTTGAACGCATCCACCAGCGCACTCCCGTCGTTGGCGATGAAGGCGTGGGCTTTATCGGTCGCACAGGCCTGCAGCAGGTTTTGGCCTTGCGTATCGATCGGATCGGAACTGACCGAGAAGCCGACGGTGTAGATAACGATACCCTTGGCTTTGGCGTTCGTGCATGCCTGCAAGGTCAGTTCGTCGAGCGCGGCGCGCGATTGGCTTGCCGTCGTGATGTTCTGGTTTGTCGGCGGCATGCGCCCGTTGGCCAGCGTGTAGTAGCCCGGCGCCTCATAATTCGATCGGCCCCAGGTATTCGCAGCCGCAGACCAGTTGTTGTAGCCGTCGGTCATCAGCACGAGCACCTTCTGATTGGTTGCCGTCGAGGAGGTGTCATAAGGCTTGCCGTCCGACACGGGTGCATTGGGCGAAAGGCTGCGCCAGCCCCACATGATCCCTTCGTGGAGATTAGTGTCGCCATTGGCTGCCAGCCCGTTGATCTTGGAGATCAGCGTGGGCTTCGATGCGGTGAGCCGCAGAAGCGGTTGTGAAAGACACATGCCGTTCGGTCCGTTGGTGCTTGTGCTCGCGATGAGGGGGCTCTTGTATTTGCAGGCGCGGGTGAGCAGCGTCTGATCGTCGGTCGGAGCCGTGCCCGAGCATGAGGACGGATTGTCGTCGAGATAATTGTTCGGGTAGACGGTGGTGGCGGTATTCCAACAGAAGCTGCCCGAGCACATCCGCTGCGAATCAACTTCATCTGGCGCCAGATAGGGTACATAGAGGCTATCCGGCGTCGAGGCGGACGGCGGGGTGTCGCTGACGTTCTGCGGATAGGGCTGCGTTTCGAAGCAGCCCGCCCATGCCCAGGAAGGGTTAAGCGCTTTCAGGTTTTTGAAGATGTCGAATCGGCTGGTAAAGCCGGCTGCGGAAGCGCTGGAGAACGTCTTCCAGTGCCAGGACGACTTACCCTGCCGGTCGATCCAGCTCGCGTGGCCGTTGGACGTGTCGCTCGAGGAGAGCGAGACGAGGCCGGAGAACGGCACGATCGACATTTTAACCTTACCGGTGAAACTGCCGCTGAACATCGTGTTCACGAAATTGCCGGCCGCGGTCCGCAACGCAGCGATCTTCGAGCCGCCATTCACGGATTCGTTCATCGAGCCGGAATTGTCGAGCACGAGCGCGATCTCGTAGCTGCTGGCGCCGCCAGCGATGCTCGTACAGGTCGAGGCGGTCACGTTCTTGGAATTGACGCTGAACATGCTCATGAGCCCCAGCTGCACGGTGTCGTGCGCCGTCACGCAAACGGAGGTGTGGTCGGTCGAGATCGAGGCGGACGCGATTGTTGCGCTCCGGTTGGCGTAATTTGTCGTGATGTAGTTCTGCGCTTGCGCCAACACGTCGGCATCGGTCGTGGACGTGGTCGCGGAATGGGCGATCGCCAAGGCCGCCGAGTCCGTCGCTTGCTGCAAGCTGGTATGCTTCGTCACGAGCCGAGCGAAATCGATGGCGACCCCGGCGCCCACGAGAATCGGAATGATAGCCACCGCAAACGTTATGGCCGTACTACCGTCGCGATCGCGCGGAAACCGGCTGGCGCTCGCCTTCAGGCGATTCTTTAGGGCACGGCAAAACATGTCATCGCTCCAACCCATAACGCATGAGCGATACAGTGCACCCAGCCCTTAAGGTAACCTTTATCCAATCCGAGAGGGTCGGTCATCGCCCGGCCGGCCGCCTCGGACGGGCCGCCTCCAGCGCTGGAACGAGAGCCATAATGCAGGGGAATACAAGGGGTTACAAAAAACTTTGGGATTGTTTCACGGTTTTCTTACCACGAGATCGGTTTGCCACGCATAGATGAAGCGAAAGCCCGGCACGACAGTATTCACCGGCTCGTAGCTACATCACGCTTACACCCTGCGAGCGCAGGCCCGAACGCGACAGTTACTATCAGCTTAACGAGCAGCGTCTGATCCGTTTCATTTATTTCAAAGTCTATGAGCACTCCGAAAATATAAGGTTCTCGTAACGCAGTTGTGGCTACCTGCAAGGCGAACCTCTATGAACGACCTGCTCCTCAGATGTGCCACTCGCCTGGACGCGACGTTCGTCAGGTCACGATCGTTCTGGAGAGATGATGCGGCAGCAGCAGCTGTTATGTTTGCGGTGGCGGCGCCCATTCTGATAGGCGCAATGGGGCTCGCGGCAGAGGTTTCCTATTGGCGCCTGCATCAGCGATCGATGCAAAATGCCGCCGATGCGGCTGCAATCGCGGCAGCAACCAACGGGGGTTCGACCTACGTCGCGGAAGCGCAAGCTGTCGCTGCACAATATGGATTTCAGAACGGCGCTGGGAATATCACTGTCACGGTCACCAAGCCCAATACCGCATCAGGCTGCACGAGCAACTGCTATAACGTGCAGATATCCGACAAGCTTCCACTGCTGCTGACGAGTATTGTTGGCTTCAGCGGAAACGCCACAATCATGTCAGCTACCAGTAGCGGAGTATCTCAGCATTCTACGGTTCCCGCGATGTCAATGCAGGGCAGCTCGATCGCAACCTCTGCATCTGCATATAAATACTGCATCGTAGCCCTTGGGACTACCGGTGTTACGGACATAACAAGCAACGGGGCGCAAAAGGCTGACCTCGGCGGCTGCAACATTGCGTCCAACGCAGGTGCTACGTGCAATGGCGGCAATCTTAATGCCGGCATCGTCGATGCTCACGGAGCCATCAAGGGGTGCGGGACCACTCAGAACGCAAACCTGCCACCGCCGTCGATTACCGATATTTATGCCGCATTGGCCTCCTCCATTCCAAATGACACCTGCAATTCCGTATACCCTCAAGAACCAGCAAGTAAAAACTCCCCTGCGTTGCCAACATCGAACCAGTGGACCGGCACGTACACGATAGGCGGCTATAAGATTGCTTGCGGTGACCAGCAACTGATCGGAAATACAACAATCAACGGCGGCGTTCTGGTCATAGAAAACGGTCGACTCGATACCAACGGATATACGCTCACAGGGAACCCCCTCACGATCGTGTTTTCTGGTTCTCCCAATAATTCATCCTATCAGCATGTGCCAAGCGGCGGTGGTGGTTTAAATATCGCCGCTCCCACCTCCGGCACATGGAGCGGCGTCGCCATCTACCAGGATCCCGCGCTGACCACCAACGTGGACATCTCCTCTGCGGGCAATAGCCCAACATGGAACATAAGCGGGCTTGTTTACCTGCCTCACGCGGCCGTTACCCTGAGTGGATCTGCCGGAGCGTCTACCTCGGGTGCCAAATGTTTTATGCTTGTTATTGACCATCTAACCATCAATGGCACCGGTTCGGTGCTGGCAAACGATACGGAGTGTGCGAAAGCGGGCCTGAACCAAATGGGCGGCGGATCGCGAGGCACACTGGTGAACTAATGCTACCGGCGTTTCGAGATTCCCGCGTCCGATTCCGAAGCGACGCCCGCGGCGCTGCGGCCGTCGAATTCGGCTTTGTTGGCCTGATGTTCATCACCGGGGTTCTGAATGCCTTCGAATTGGGCCGCTTCGCATACCAGAAAATGCAGGTGGAAAATGCGGCCTACGCAGGCGCCCAAGCCGCGTGGGCAGCATGTGATTATACCTCTCTGCCTGCCACGCAAAACTGCGCGACGCTGAATACCAAGGTGACTGCCGCCATCCAAGGCACCTCACTAGGGACCAGGGTTGCCTTGAGTTCGACGGGCATCTCGGAAGGCTATTATTGTGTCAATGCCTCCAACGTCCTTCAATCCGTGGGGAGCGTCTCGAGCAAGCCGACAAACTGTTCCGCGGCTGGAAACGCAAGTGCCTTGCCGGGCGATTATATTCAAGTCAATGTGACCTTCAGTTACACGCCGCTCTTATCTATGACCGTAATGGGCATGCGTGGCGCATCGAGAATCACGAAGACAAGCTGGATGCGTTTGGGTTAACCTACGGTGATGCTGCGCCCAGATTTCGCAAAGTGCACGCGCGGCACGACCACGGTGGAGTTTGCTTTCGTCGCTCCTGCCATGTTCCTGCTCATGATGGCAACCCTTTTTCTCGGGCTGCTCGTATACTCGGCGATGGGAATGCAGAGCGCGGTCGAAAAGGCTGCAAGGTGCTATTCAGTCAATGATTCGCAAGTCAACGCCACTCAATGCAAAACCTCCTCGAGTACGCAGACATACGCTCAAAGCAACTATTTCGGTATAAGCAGCCCGACATTCACGGCGTCCAAACCTGCCTGCGGTCACCAGGTCGCGGCTTCGCTCACGTTCAACATGGGCTGGAACGTGCCGCTGACAGCCACGGCTTGCTTCCCGTAGGCGCAAGGTTAAAGCGATCGGCTGGACTCGGTCATTCTGTTTAATCGGGCGGTGATATCGGGGCCGCTAAGGTTCCGCGCGTCTCTGGCTACCGAGGTTCTGTGCCATGAAAGCAATTACGCATTTTTGGGCCGACGAGTCGGGCGCTACTGCCATCGAATATAGCCTTCTCGCCTGCCTAATTGCCGTCGTCATTATCGGGGCAGTTAGATTGGTCGGCAGCAACTTGGTCACGATGTATACCGTCATCGCCAATAATCTAACATGAGCGGGAGCGCGCTGCTGGCCGGAGGAGTATCGGAGCGCATCGGCGTGATTTTCTCTAGCGCTTAGCGCGTACGCCTCATACGAAGCGGCGCGCCAAGGCCTGCCGGGTACATCGCACGCAGCTAGCTCAATACACCCGCGCCTTGGGCTCGATATAGGCGACCTCGTTCGTCATCGTATAGGAATGCACCGGCCGGTAGTCTATCGTCACGCGCTTGGCATCCTCGTCGAGGATGGCGAGCGTGTGCTTCATCCAGTTGACGTCGTCGCGATTGGGATAATCTTCGCGCGCGTGCGCGCCGCGTGACTCTTTGCGGTTCACCGCCGATTCCATGGTCACCACGGCCTGCACGATCAGATTGTCGAACTCCATTGTCTCGACGAGATCGGAGTTCCAGATGAGCGAGCGATCCGTGATCGACAGGTCGCTCGCGCCGCTCCACACATCGTGGATCAGCTTCGTTCCCTCGTCGAGCACGTCGCCGGTGCGGTAGACCGCGCAATTGTTCTGCATGACCTTCTGCATGCGCAGCCGCAGTTCCGCGGTCGGCGTGCCGCCGCTCGCGTGGCGGAATTTATCGAGCCGCGACAACGCCAGCTCGGCGGAATTCTCGGGGAGGTTCGCCTGCTTCTCGCCGGGCGTGACAAGCTCCGCCGCCTTTTGCCCGGCGGCGCGGCCGAAGACGACGAGATCGATCAGCGAATTCGAGCCGAGGCGGTTGGCGCCATGCACGGACACGCAGGCCGCTTCGCCAAGCGCCATCAGTCCAGGCACGATGACGTCGGGGTCCTCGCCGACCTTGGTGAGGACCTCGCCGTGATAGTTCGTCTGGATGCCACCCATATTGTAATGCACCGTCGGCAGAACCGGGATCGGCTCCTTCGTCACATCGACGCCGGCGAAGATGCGCGCGCTTTCCGAAATACCGGGCAAACGCTCGTGCAAAATCTCGGGATCGAGATGGTCGAGGTGTAGGTAGATGTGGTCGTTGTCCTTGCCGACGCCGCGGCCGTCGCGGATTTCCATCGTCATCGCGCGTGAGACCATGTCGCGCGGCGCGAGATCCTTCACCGAGGGGGCGTAGCGCTCCATGAAGCGCTCGCCTTCCTTGTTGGTGAGATAGCCGCCTTCGCCACGCGCGCCCTCGGTAATGAGACAGCCGGCGCCATAGATGCCGGTCGGATGGAATTGCACGAATTCCATGTCCTGCAGCGGCAGGCCGGCGCGCAGCACCATCGCATTGCCATCGCCGGTGCAGGTATGCGCCGACGTCGCGGAGAAATAGGCGCGGCCGTAACCGCCGGTCGCCAGGATCGTCAGGTTGGCGCGGAAGCGATGGATCGTGCCGTCGTCGAGCTTCAGGCAAACGACGCCGCGGCAGCGGCCCTCCTCGTCCATGATCAGATCGATCGCGAAGAACTCGATGAAGAATTCCGTGCGGTTGCGGACCGCTTGTCCGTAGAGCGTGTGGAGGATGGCGTGCCCGGTGCGGTCGGCGGCGGCGCAGGTGCGCTGCGCCGGGGGGCCCTTGCCGAAATCCGTGGTCATGCCGCCGAACGGGCGCTGATAGATTTTGCCTTCTTGCGTGCGCGAGAACGGCACGCCCCAATGTTCGAGCTCGTAGACCGCGGCCGGGGCGTTGCGGCAGAGATATTCGATCGCATCCTGGTCGCCGAGCCAGTCGGAGCCCTTGACGGTGTCATACATGTGCCACTGCCAGGAATCCGGCCCCATATTGCCGAGTGAGGCGGCGACGCCGCCTTGCGCCGCAACGGTGTGCGAGCGGGTCGGGAACACTTTCGAGATGCAGGCTGTGCGAAGCCCCGCCTGTGAGCAGCCGACGGTGGCGCGGAGACCCGCGCCACCAGCTCCGACGATCACCACGTCGAACGTGTGGTCGGTGATCGGATAGGCTTTCCCGTTCTGCGCGGGTTTCGAAGGACCGGCCTTTCCGTTCGCGCCGCCATTCGCATCGGGGTTGGTCGCCATCATCCGCTCCGCCTGAGCTGACCCACGCGCTTAACGCGCCTCAGGTCAGGCTCAGTTTCAACACCGCAAACAGGCCGGCAAACCCGACCAGAATCGAAAATAGAAGATTGCCGATGATCGACCACGTCTTGATGATCTCGTCGTGGACGTAATCTTCGATGATCGTCTGGACGCCAAGCATCATGTGATAGGCGCTGGTCAGGATGAACAGGATCATCACGGCCGCCGGCACGAACCGGTCGGCAAACATGGCGCGGACCGCGTTGTAATCCTTGCCGACGAGCGAGGCCACGATCCAGACGAACAGGATCGACAGCGGCACGAGGGCGACCGACGTCACCCGCATGTGCCAGGCGTGATGCGTTCCCGATTTCGCTGAGCCGAGAAAACGGACGCGGCCGAGCGCGGTGCGCAGGGAGCCCGGATCGTTCGCCATGGGGTGCTCCGCTAGTCTTTCAGCGCATCATGTAGGCGAGCGCCCAGACGATCACAGTGAGGCCGATGCCGCCGATTGCGGTCGCCTGCGCAAGATATTCGCGGACGGGATGGTCCATTCCGTAGCCGGTATCCCAAATCGCATGGCGGATACCGCCGAGAAGGTGGTGGAAGAGCGCCCAGGTGAAGCCGAAGAGGATGACCTGCCCGATGATCGAGCCGAAAACCGCAGCGGCGGTGGTGAAAGACGCCGGTCCGTTCGCAGCCGCAACAAGATAGTACACGAGGAGCAGGGCGCCGGCATAGAGAGCCGCGCCGGTGATGCGATGTACGATCGACATCATCATCGTCAGCATAGGTCGGTAGACCTGAAGATGCGGTGATAAAGGACGTCGGTTCTCGACCTCGGACATCTCCGGAAAGCCTCTCTGGAGCCCGCAAAAAAGATCGCGAAATCAGTAACTCAATGGTTTGCGCGGGGCAATGCAAGGAAGGCTGGGGGCAGACCCGCGGAAACGTTGAGTCCCGGACGCCTCAGTTGCTGCGCACCCAAAAAACTCGGACAATGCGACGAGTCTGGAGAGCCTCCGATGCTAATCGCGCCGCGGCAGCGCAACCTTCTTAGAAGTCCCGCCTTTCGCGGGCTTCTCTGCTGCCTGGTAGGTTTCACAACCGCCGGCTTCAGCCAGCGCGCCGCAGCGGCCGCTGCCCATGTCACGATCGATTCGGGAGGCTTGCGAAGAACCGCGGTCCTGGTCGAACGGGAGAGGCTGAAGCTCGGACGGCGTCCCGTCATCGTCGTTTTGCATGGCGGCAGCGGCTCGGGTGCGCGCGTTCGACGCAATCTCGGCCTCGAAGAGGCGATCCGCTCGCGCAACGTGACCCTCGTCTACCCCGACGCAATCAACGGTCATTGGGGTGAAACGAGAGAGACGGCGCAGCGCGACATCGATTTCCTTCGCACGCTGATGGACCGGCTCATCGCAAACGGCACCGCCGACCGCCGCAAGATATTCCTTGTGGGTTCCTCGACCGGCGGAATGCTCGCGCTGCGGATCGCCTGCGAGCGCGCCGGCGAGGCTTACGCCGGCGTGGCCACGATCATTGCCAATCTGCCGGCCGACATTGCCGAGAGCTGCCAGCCGCCGAGGCCGATTCCCCTCATGGTGATCAACGGCACCGCCAATCCGATCATGCCGTACGCCGGCGGCACCACGAAATTGAGCGACAGCAAGGTCGATGTCGTTTCCACCGACGCGACGGTCGCCCCGTTTGCGAAGGCGGATGGATGTGGCGAGGGCCGCACCACCCTTACCCTGCCGGACAAGGATCCGAAGGACGGAACGCGCAGCTATCTCGACAAGCTCAACGGCTGCAAAGCACCGGTTGAGCTCATCCGGGTCGAGGGGGGCGGTCACACGATTCCTGGCCGTTTCACGGCCGGCACGACGCGTGGGCAGCCGGTCGGCGCGCACACCAACGATTTTGATGCGGCGCACGTGATCTGGGATTTCTTCCGCAGACTCGGTGCGTAGCTGCCGCGCGTTTTCCGCTCGCCTACAGCATACTTGGGAGGACGCGGTCCGGCGGACGATGTCCGTCCATGAAGGTCTTCACGTTGATGATGACCTTTTCGCCCATATCAATGCGGCCCTCGAGCGTCGCCGAACCCATATGCGGAAGAAGAGTGACCTTGCCGGATTTCGCAAGCTTCACGAGCTTCGGCGGCACCGCAGGCTCGTGTTCGAACACGTCGAGGCCGGCGCCGGCGATCTCGTTGGCCTCGAGCATCCGGGCAAGCGCATTCTCATCGATAATTTCACCGCGCGCGGTGTTCACGACAATCGCTTGCGGACGCAGATATTTGAGCCGGCGCGCCGATAAGAGGTGATAGGTCGCCGGCGTGTGCGGGCAATTGACCGAGACGATATCCATCCGCGCGAGCATTTGGTCCAGCGACTCCCAGTAAGTCGCCTCCAGCTGCTCTTCAACGGCGAGCGCGACGCGCCGGCGGTTATGATAATGAATGGAGAGCCCGAATGCTTTGGCGCGCCGCGCAAGAGCCTGGCCTATCCGGCCCATCCCGACGATGCCGAGGCGCTTGCCGGTGATGCGGTGACCGAGCATCCAGGTCGGCGACCACCCACCCCATTCGTCCGACGGAATCACCTTCGCGCCTTCCGCCACACGACGCGCAACGGCGAGGATAAGCGCCATCGTCATGTCGGCAGTGTCTTCGGTCAGCACGCCCGGCGTGTTGGTCACGGTGATGCTGCGGCGAAGAGCGGACGTCACATCAATATTGTCGACGCCATTGCCGAAATTGGCGATGAGCTTCATCTGCTCGCCGGCCTGACCGATAAGCCCGGCATCGATGCGGTCGGTGACGGTGGGCACAAGCACGTCGGCGGTGCGCATCGCCTCGGCGAGTTCGCCCTGGCTCATCGGCGCGTCGTTGACATTGAGCCGCGTGTCGAAGAGCTCGCACATGCGCGTCTCGACTACGTCGGGCAGCTTGCGCGTCACAACAACGAGCGGCTTCTTTCTGCCCATATTCCCGGCGTCCCTCGTCTATTGCTCATCGGCCGCAACCGAGCAGCTCGATTCCTGATGCGCCGAGCCCGCTTTCATCGGGTATTAAGGGCCTTGGGGCGAAATCGCTTAAGCCCGTCTTCCTCCGCAGGAATTCTCCTACCAGAAGACACGCCAAAGACAAGGATAGGACGTGCAAGTGCCAGGACGACAGTTGATGCCATCCGCGCGCGCGAAAGCCGGCCGGCGCATTGGCGCGATCATCGGATCATGCGCACTCGTGCTTGCTGTTGGTGCTTTCTGGACGGCCGTTCACAGCCTGGCGATTTCACATCCTTCTGCGGCGCAGAGCGTTGCTGCCATCCCTCCCGCGGCGGGACAGATCGGCACCGCGACGGGGCTGCCGATTCCGCGTTACGTCAGCCTGAAATCGGATCGGGTCAATTTGCGCGAGGGCCCGTCAAAGGATCACCGCACGAGCTGGGTCTTCCAGCGGGCCGGCCTTCCCGTCGAGATCACCGCTGAGTTCGAGACGTGGCGCAAAATCCGCGACTCGGAGGGCGCCGAGGGTTGGGTCCTCCACTCACTGCTTTCGGGGCGGCGGACGGCTCTGATCTTTCCGTCACGGAAGGCCGAATCGGTCGAGCTCTTCGGCAAGCCCGGTAATCGCGCCGATGCGATCGCGCGCCTGCAGGCGGGCGTGATGGGATCCGTGCGCGCATGCGATGGGAAGTGGTGCCGCTTCTTGGGCGAGGGTTTCGACGGGTATGTCCAGCAGCAGAATCTCTGGGGCGTGTACCCGGAAGAGAAGCTGGACTAGCTGCTCGCGGGCAGGGCGCGTCGCGCGACCTTCTTCGCGCGCAGGCGCACGACGACTTCGACCCGCTCGATCTCCATGCCTTCCGGCGGCTCAGGCAGATCGCCAATCGATACTTCTGAACCCGGAATGTCGAGAACCGTGTTCGTTTCCCCGATCAGGAAATGATGATGGTGGCTTGTGTTCGTATCAAAATAAGTCTTCGAGCCATCGACCGCGATCTCGCGCAGGAGGCCGGCTTCCGTAAACTGATGCAGCGTGTTGTACACGGTCGCGAGGGAAATCGCGACCCGCGCGCCGGTCGCCTCTTCGTAGAGCTTTTCGGCGGTGATGTGCCGGTCGCCCTTGCCGAACAACAGCCAGCCGAGCGCGACGCGCTGGCGTGTCGGACGTAAGCCCACGCGGCGCAGCCGGCCCCGAAGGGCATGGACCGGACAGGCGGCCATATGGTCGGCTTGTCCCTCCGGAAAGCCCGCAGCCGGGCGGTTCACCTGCGACACGCTTTTCACCTGCTCCAGAAGGACGCGGAAGCGCCGCTGGACGGCTCTTCCCATTGTTGGCGCATAATACGAAGGCGGGCGCCAAACAGCAACCTTCGCCTGGAAGACGCAGTATTATGAAGGCCCAGTACTCCCCGCGGCGCGCTTTCGGCGCGCTGGAGCCTATGCTAGAAGGCCGCTGATTGCGCCTCCCCGTGTTGCATGGAAGAGATGGATGATGAGCGAACGGCGCTCGACCTTTGAATTCGAGGATTTGCTTGCCTGCGGCCGCGGCGAACTGTTTGGGCCGGGCAACGCGCAGCTGCCCCTGCCGCCCATGCTGATGTTCGATCGCATTGGAGAGATCGCTGAGCAGGGCGGCGCCAACGGCAAGGGCTATTTGCGCGCAGAACTGGCGGTCAAATCTGACCTCTGGTTCTTTGGCTGCCACTTTAAGGGCGATCCGGTGATGCCCGGCTGTTTGGGCCTCGACGCGCTCTGGCAGCTCTGCGGCTTCTTCCTCGGCTGGATGGGCCTGCCCGGCCGCGGGCGTGCGCTTGGCGTCGGCGAGGTCAAATTCGCTGACCAGGTCGTTCCGACGGTAAAGCGGGTCGTCTACGGGGTAGATTTTCGCCGTGTTTTCAAGACAAAACTGATTTTGGGTATCGCGGACGGGTGGCTGGAGGCCGATGGCCACCGCATATATGAGGCGCGCGAGCTTAGGGTCGGACTGTTTCAACCGACAACGACACAAGCGGCTGCCTGATACGCGTCGGACCGGGTAGCCGCAGGCAGCCGCCCTAAATGGGCGGCGCGAGGGGCCTTGCTGGAGAAAGAAATGAGACGCGTCGTCGTCACGGGGATGGGGATTGTGTCGTCGCTCGGCAGCAATTCTCAGGAGGTTCTCGCGTCTCTGCGCGAGGCAAAATCGGGCATTGTCCGCGCCGACCGGTACGTCGAGCTTGGCTTCAAATGCCAGGTGCACGGCGCGCCGACCCTCGATCCGGGCGAAGCGCTCGATCGCCGCGCCATGCGCTTTCATGGCGCCGGCACCGCCTGGAACCACGTCGCGATGGATCAGGCGATCCGCGATGCGCGGCTCGAGCCGGACGATGTTTCGAACGAGCGAACCGGTATCATCATGGGCTCGGGCGGACCTTCGACCCGCGCGATCGTCGAAGCCGCGGATACGACACGCAGCAAAGGACCAAAAAAGGTCGGGCCGTTCGCAGTTCCAAAAGCGATGTGCTCAACCGCCTCGGCGACGCTCGCGACCTGGTTCAAGATCAAGGGCGTGAACTATTCCATCTCGTCGGCCTGCGCGACCTCGAACCATTGCATCGGCAATGCCTACGACACGATCCAGCTCGGCAGACAGGACATTATCTTCGCCGGCGGCTGCGAAGAACTCGACTGGACGCTGTCCGTGCTCTTCGACGCGATGGGCGCGATGTCATCGAACTTCAACGACCGCCCCGAGAGAGCTTCGCGCGCTTACGACAGGAATCGCGACGGGTTTGTTATCGCCGGGGGGGCGGGTGTCCTCGTCCTTGAGGAACTCGAGCACGCACGCTCGCGCGGCGCGAAAATTTATGCGGAAATCGCCGGTTACGGCGCGACGTCCGACGGCCATGACATGGTGGCACCTTCGGGCGAAGGCGCCGAGCGCTGCATGCGCATGGCGCTTTCGACGGTGAAGGCGCCTATCGACTATATCAATCCCCACGCGACATCGACCGGGATTGGCGACCTCAAGGAAATCGAGGCGATCCGGAACGTGTTTGGGGCGGACGGCAAATGTCCGCCGATTGCGGCGACGAAGTCGCTGAGTGGCCATTCGCTCGGTGCTGCCGGCGTTCAGGAAGCCATTTACTCGCTGCTCATGATGCAGAACGGCTTTATCTGCGAGAGCGCCAACATCGAGGAACTCGATCCGGCATTTGAGGACGTGAACATCGTCCGGGAGCGAAGAGACAACGTGAAGCTCGGTGCCGTTCTGTCGAATTCCTTCGGTTTCGGCGGCACCAATGCGTCGATCGTTCTGAAGCATGTCGACGCGTAAGGGCTGAGCCGAATGGAGCAAACCTCTAGGCTGATGGAAGGCCGCCGCGGCTTGATCATGGGGGTCGCCAACAACCATTCGATCGCCTGGGGCATTGCCAAAGCAGTTGCGCAGCATGGGGCCGCACTGGCCTTTACCCATCAGGGAGAGGCGCTGGGCAAGCGGGTTGGCCCGTTGGCAAAATCACTCGGCGCCGATCTTGTTTTCCCTTGCGACGTGGAAGACCTCGCTTCGGTTGATGGCGTGTTTGCAGCCGTCGAGAAGCACTGGGGCGGGCTCGACTTCATCGTCCACGCGATCGGATTCTCTGACAAGAACGAACTAAAGGGCCGCTACGCCGACACGACCCGCGAGAACTTTTCGCGCACGATGATCGTCTCTTGCTTCTCGTTTACGGAAGCGGCCAAGCGCGCTGCGGCCATGATGCCGCCCGGCGGATCCATGCTGACGCTGACCTTTGGCGGCTCCACGCGCGTCATGCCGAATTACAACGCCATGGGCATCGCCAAGGCGGCGCTCGAGGCCAGTGTCCGTTACCTCGCCACCGATTTCGGTCCGCTGGGCATTCGCGTCAACGCCTTGTCGCCCGGCCCGGTGCGCACCCTCGCCGGGGCAGGCATCACTGACGCTCGTGCCATGTTCGCGTTCCAGCGCGCCCATTCTCCCCTGCGCAAATCGGTGACCATCGAGGAAATCGGGGGCTCGGCCCTCTACTTCCTGTCCGACCTGTCCGCCGGCGTCACCGGCGAAATCCATCATATCGATGCTGGGTACAATATCATTTCGATGCCGCGGCCGGAGGACATGAGGGCACCCGATTTGTCCCCGGACCTCGCCGCCCAATAGGGCTTGCCCGCGCGGCGCTCTTTCGTCATCGTGGCTTCACGGAAGCGTCACCGGGGTGGCGGCCAGCGCCGGCAAGAGCGCGCGGCCAGTCGAGGGAGGATATTTACATGCGCCGTTCGCTATTTGCTGCAGGCATCGCCACGCTGCTTGCGACCACATCCGCTTCCTTGGCCGCGACGGATATCCAGTGGTGGCATGCAATGACCGGCGCCAATAACGATGTGATCGTCAAGCTCGCGGAAGAGTTCAACGCCGCGCAAGCCGACTACCGCGTCATCCCGAGCTATAAGGGCGGTTACGCCGATACGATGAATGCCGGAATCGCGGCTTTCCGCGCCGGCAACGCTCCACATATTCTGCAGGTCTTCGAAGTCGGCACCGCCACGATGATGGCCGCGAAGGGCGCGGTAAAGCCCGTCTATCAGCTGATGAAAGACGCCAGCGTGCCATTCGATCCGCAGGCCTATCTGCCGACGATCACCGGGTACTATTCGACCTCGAAAGGCGAGATGCTGTCGTTTCCGTTTAATTCATACAGCATGGTCATGTGGGTCAACAAGGATGCGCTCGCCAAGGCCGGACTTGATCCGGAAAACCCGCCGAAGACCTGGCCGGAAGTTTTTGACGCGGCGAAGAAGCTGCACGCGACCACGTCGCCCACCTGCGGCATGTCCTCGGCATGGATTACGTGGTCAACGATCGAGCAGTTCTCCGCCTGGCATAACGTGCCATTGTCGACCGAAGCGAATGGCTTGGACGGCTTCAACACTGTTCTGAAATTCAACACGCCTCTGCATGTGAGATTGCTGCAGACGCTTGCCGACCTGCAGAAGGACAAAACCTTTGATTATTCCGGCCGCACGAATACAGGCGAAGGCCGCTTCACGTCAGGCGAATGCCCGCTCTTTCTCACGTCCTCTGCTTTCTACGGCAACGTCCGGGCGAATGCGAAGTTCAACTATACCGCGGTGCCGATGCCGTACTATCCAGATGTCAACGAGGCGCCGCAGAATTCGATCATCGGGGGTGCATCGCTTTGGGTGATGGGAGGCAAGAACGCTGAAGAATATAAGGGCGTGGCGAAATTCTTCGCTTTTCTGTCCGAAACCGACAGACAATCGAAGCTACACCAGCTCTCCGGTTATCTGCCGATCACCAAAGCGGCTTATGAGCAGACGAAAGCGTCGGGCTTCTACCAAAAGACACCGCTGCTCGAAGTGCCTTTGAAGGAATTGACCAACAAGCCGCCGACCGAGAATTCGCGCGGATTACGTCTCGGCAACATGGTGCAGATGCGCGACGTGTGGGCCGAGGAAATCGAGGAG
>JAXDNH010000086.1:0-9941 GCA_034669525.1 Methylobacteriaceae bacterium
CGCCGTCGCCGAAATCGTGCGGCGCCGCAATTATCTCGATGGCGTTAGCCACGCGCCGATAATGCTTGCTCAGGGAATGGGCGGCTTCGATCAGCGTCTCGAGGCAATCACCAAGCGACTCGAACAGGCAGCCGACCAGGCAAGCGGCCGGGAGGCGCGCGAATCCGCGGCACTCGAGGCCTTGCAGATGGAAGTCGCGGGACTTGCGTCGCAGCTGGAGGGCATGCGCGGCGGCGTTGCGCACGAAGACGTGCATATCGAGGCGCTACAAGCGGGCGAGCGCCGCATCGAAAGCCTGCGCGAAGAAATCGCCGCGATGTCGCGCACGCTATCGGAACTCGCACCGCGCGGCTCGGTGGAAGCGATCGACCTGGCGATCCGCGAGCTCACATTGAAAGTCGAAGCCTCGCGCATGAACGGTGCGCGCGACGCGGTCCTCGCGCCCATCGAGCAGGTCGCTTGCGAGTTGCGCGAAGCGCTCGCCCAGTTCGATCCGCGGGCTATCGTCGAGCGGCTCGAAGGAGAGATCCGCTCCATCGCGCGCAAGCTCGAATCCTTCCAGGCCCAGGGCGGCATCGATCCGGATGCCTTCAACCGCATTTGCGAGCAGACGCGCGAAGTGCGTGATCTCCTGACGGCGGCGGTATCGCGGCCCCTACCTGTCGAGAAGATCGAGCAGCAGATCAACGCGCTGACGCAGCGTCTGGATGCGCTGCCCGTCGCGATGCCACGCGGCGACGGCGGCGACTTCGCCCCGAGCCTCGGTGAAATCCGTTCGCTCATTGCCGACGCCGAAGCGCCCGCGTTCAAATCGCTGCAGAGCCGGCTCGAAGTGCTGTCGGATAAATTCGACGATGTCGCGTCGCGTGCGCAGCACCCGTCCGAATTCGGCGAATTGTCGAAGCGGCTCGACTTCATGCACGAGGCGCTTGCCGCGCGTATCGCCGACAATTCGACGCGCGGTTCAGACGAAGAAGCAGTGCAGCTCAAGAGCATGATGCGCGCTCTCGCTGAAAAGCTCGAGACGGCGCTTGTATCGCGAAGCGATGGCGCGCAGGAAGCGCTCGAACGCCAGATCGAACTTCTGTCGCAGCGCCTCGACAAATCCGATCGCAGCCTCGCCTCGATCTCTTCGCTGGATAAATCAATCGGCGAACTTTTCGCGCAACTCGACGAAACCCGGCGCGCCTCGGTCGAGGCCGCGGAGGAGGCGGCACGCAACGCCCTGCGCAACGCAATGCCGGAAGCGGCGCTTTCGAAAGAATTTTCGCGCGAAATCGCGGATCTGCGCTCCGCGCAGGAAATCGCTGATCAGCGCCTGCACACGACGCTTACCGCTGTACACGACACACTCGAGAAAGTCGTCGACCGCCTGTCGCTGCTCGAAGATGATGTCGCCGGTGCGCGCAATGGCGCGGAGCCGGAGTCGTTCGCCTCGGGCGCACCGCCGCTGTTTGCGCCGCCGCGCCGCCTCGACGAGGGCACGCCTCAAGGTCCCGGATTAAGGCTGCCGCGGGAGGCCAGCCGCGGTGAAAACAAAGCGGGTGTAGCGCGCGTCAGCGATGATGCCGATTTTCTGATCGAACCGGGTAGCGGATTCAGACCCGGACGTGATGAGCGGGAGGCAAAGCCGCGCTCGAACGAGCTGCAGGGCGGCGCGCCAAGCCAGGCAAACTTCATTGCGGCGGCCCGCCGTGCCGTTGCCGCCGCGCAGGCCGCGGGTACCGAGGTCCCGGCGCAGGGTCAAAAGCGCCGCGCGACGGCAAAGGACAGCGCCGTCAAAGCGGGGGTTCTCAGCCGATTCAGCGACGCCCGCGCGGCGCTCAACAACCGCAAACGTCCGATCCTGTTGGGATTGGGCGGGCTGTTGCTGCTTATCGCCGCTTATCAGGTGCTGCGGATGAGTGGGGATAGCACGCCCGCGCCGCCGCCAAATACGAAGATCGAAGCGCCAGCCGATCCGAAGCCGCGCGGCGCGCTGGGCAATCCTGCGCCAAAAGCCGACATTTCAACGCCGACGCAGACTTTTGCTGCGGCGAAGCCGGTCCAGCCGCAATCGCCTGCTACAGTGGCATCGCCACAGCCGTCGGCAGACGCCACCGCTGCTCCAGCTCCCAAACCTGCAGCCAAGGCCGATCCTGCGCCCACATCTACGATCGCACAGAGCCCCGGCACTATCGGCAATGCTGGCGCACAGACAAAGGACAGCATCGCTGGCCTGCAGAGCCTCGCGGTGACCGGCGACCCGTCGGCGCAATATGAGCTCGGCGTGCGCTATGCCGAGGGCCGCACGACGACGCGCGATCCGAAGCTTGCCGCACAATGGTTCGAGAAAGCCGCGAATCAGGGGTTGGCGGCCGCGCAATATCGCATCGGCTCGATCTACGAGAAGGGGATCGGCGTCACGCGCGATCTCAACATCTCGAAGACCTGGTACCAGCGGGCAGCAGATGCCGGCAATACGCGCGCCATGCACAATCTCGCCGTGCTGATCGCCGAAGGCACCGAGGGCAAGCCGGATTATACGGCTGCTGCGAACTGGTTCAAACAGGCCGCCGAACACGGCGTGCGTGACAGCCAGTTCAACCTCGCCATCCTTTACGCTCGCGGTCTCGGCGTCGGCCAGAACCTCGTGCAATCTTATGTCTGGTTCGTGCTCGCGGCGAAACAGGGCGACGAAGACGCCGGCAAGAAAGCTCAGGATGTCGCCGCGCGCCTCGACGCCAAGGATTTGGCAACGGCAAAATCCCTCGCCGAGTCGTTCCGGGCGAAGCAGCCGAGCAAAGCTGCCAATGAAGTCGCCGTGCCGGGGCCGAATTGGGATGGCGTCAAGCCGCCGATCGGCGCCGATCCGAAGGCCGTGCCGCCGAAAATTTCGCGGCTTTAGCTCAGCCGCCAAAGAAAACCCCCGCCGGGGGGCCGACGGGGCATAAAGCTCTTGTTACCGAAACGCTTCAGCAGTCGGTTCTGTTGACCGTCTTCGATCCGACGTCACTCTCCTTATGCACCGTCGTCGATTCGCAGCCGGTGCTGCGGTGCTCGACGGTGGTGCCACCCGGATCGCCGAGCGGCTTACCGACGAGCGCACCAACTCCAGGCGGAACGGGGTCGCGGTGAGTGACAGTGGTCTCCTCGGCAAAAGCGCAGCTTGCCGAAAACGCGGCAGCTGCGCCCAGAAGTGCAATCGCGCGCATCTTAAGTTCTCCTGTTGATGCCGACCAACGCAAGCCATCGCTTCCAGTTCCGCGAGCATCGGTGACGCAGTTGCGTCATGTGCACAAGACAGACGCTTGCCTCCCAATTGTGCATCGAGGAGGGGCGGTTTGCTTACCGCGTCGTCATTATTGAGGCAATGATTGCGGGTTACTGCCCCGTCATCTTCTTCTGCTGTTCGATCGCCGCGGCCTTGTAGTCGTAAGTTGGATAAAATTCGGTGCGATAGCCGCCCCAGGCGCTCTGCTCGACCGCGCGATTGACTTCGCGCAGGCGCTCGGCGGGAAAGCGCAGCGTCACGACTTGCCCGACGCCCATCATCACATACCAGGAGACGACCTCGACGTCTTTCGGCGGGAACTTTTCGTAGAATTTCTGCCGTTTCAGCTGCTCGTTGATCTCCTCGAGGTTCTTCGACTGGTCATGCTTGAAGAAAATCGTGAGCAGCATCTGGCCTTTATCGAACGTGTTGGCGGCGGGCGCAGAAGGCGTTGAGGTCTGCTGGGCATTGAGGGGCGCTGCGCAAAGCGCGATGAGCAGAGGTGTCGTGGCAAGAAAGCGTTTCATCTCGGGCTAAGTCCCCAGGCGATTGGCCTCTGTAACTCCTCGGGGTAGCAGTGCGTTGCACAGACCTCGAAGACCTGGTTCTCGGCCAGCACATGCGCGCGCCTGCGGCCCTTTGGGAACAGCGGCTCGAAAGCGTCGTCGTGAATGTTGAGGCCACCGGCATACGCGCCGAAGGCGGGCATGACAGCCCGAGAACCATCCGTAATCAAGCATCTTCGGCGTTTTCCCGCGATACGCGCGATCGGATGCAGATGCCCCGCAATCTCGCCGGCTTGCGCGCCGGCGCGTGGCTCATGGCGCAGATGCAGCGCGCCGATGTCGACCGTCGGCAGCCGAGCGCCGCCGGCGTCAGCGGGAATGTTCGGATCGTGATTGCCGGCAATCCAGATCCATTCCCGCCCATTCTGCAACGCCGCAAGCGACGCATGATCCTGCTCGGCCATACGCTCCGGTCCGCTATTGTCGTGAAAACTGTCGCCGAGCGCGATGACGCGCCGCGGCGACCAGCGGGCAACCAGCACGGCTAACCGAGCTAGCGTCGTGCCGGTATCGTACGGCGGCAGCATCACGCCGCGCTTGGCGTAGGACGAGCCTTTTTCGAGATGCAGATCGGCGACGATGAGCGTGCGCTCTTGTTCATAAATGAGGGCACCGAGCGGATCGATCTTCAGAGCCACGCCGGCAAGCACGACCGCGCCCGTCCCAACTTCACGTTGGGACGAGATCACGGGTCTCGATGCTTCTTGCCTTTGCACCTTCGGCTTCCCTGATCAGATCGTGTGCCGCCTCGGCGAGAATCTGGTCCTGCGCCTCGCCATAGACGAGCTCGCGGCCGATCTCGAGCATGATCGGCACCGCCAGCGGCGACACGCGATCGAGATCGCGATGGACGATTCGCCCGGCGATTCGCGAAAGCATGTCAGAGAGCCGCGCGATGTCCAAGAGGCCGGTCGCCGCATCCTGGCGCGCCGCCTCCAGCAGGAGATGATCGGGCTCGTGGCGGCGCAGCACGTCATAGACGAGATCGGTCGAGATCGTCACCTGCCGCCCCGTCTTCTCCTTGCCGGGAAAGCGCCGTTCGATGAGGCCGGCGATAACAGCGCAATTGCGGAACGTGCGCTTCATCAAAGCCGATTCGTGCATCCATTCTTCGAGATCGTCGCCGAGCATGTCCTGGGAAAACAGATTGCCGAGCGACACTTCCCCTGACTCGACGCGCCGCCCGACATCGGCAAGCGACCACACAGCGAATGCATAATCGTTGGCGACAAAGCCGAGCGGCTTTAGTCCTGCGCGATCCATGCGACGCGTCAGCAGCATGCCGAGCGTCTGATGCGCAAGCCTTCCCTCGAAGGGATACGCGGCAAGGTAAAAGCGCCCGCCGCGGGGAAATGTTTCGACGAGAAGATCGCGCTGGCCGGGCAGCACCGAGCGCTCGGCCTGCAGCGCGAGCCATTCGCCGACTTGCGGCGGCAGATGGTCCCAGCTCGAGGGATCGGCGAGAAAACCGCGCACGCGCGAAGCTAAATAAGTGGAAAGCGGAAACTTGCCGCCGGCATAAGACGGCACTTTCGGCGCGTCGGCGTGCGTGCGCGAGACCAGCGCCTCATTCTCCTGGATGCCTTGCAGCGCGAGGATTTCACCGCCGAATACAAACGTGTCCTGCGGCGCCAGCATCTCGATGAAGCTCTCTTCGATCTCGCCGAGCACGCGGCCACCGCGGCCGATCTTGCCGGTATATGGCACGCCGGGCTCGCGCTTCGGCAGGGGACCGCGGAGCATCCGCACTTTCAGCATGTCGGCTTCGATGATCGTGCCGACATTCATGCGATAGGCCTGTGCGATGCGGCCGTTGGCGACGCGCCAGCGCCCGTCCGGCATGCGCTTGATCTTGGCGAAGCGATCGTAAGTGCGCAGCGCATAGCCGCCCGTCGCGACGAAATCGACGGCTTTCTCGAACTGCTCCCAGGTGAGATCGGCATAAGGCGCGGCGGAGATGATCTCGTTGTAGAGCGCATCCGCCGCGAACGGCACGCCGCAGGTCATGCCGAGAATGTGTTGCGCGAGCACATCCAGCGCGCCGGTGCGCGGCTGCGCGGTGTCCTGCGCGCCTTCGCGCGCGGCATCGACGGCGGCAACGCATTCCAAAACTTCGAAACGGTTTGCCGGCACGAGGATCGCGCGCGAGGGCTCGTCGAGCCGGTGATTGGCGCGGCCGATGCGCTGCATGAGACGGCTCGACCCCTTCGGCGCGCCGACATTGATGACGAGATCGACCGCACCCCAGTCGATGCCGAGATCGAGCGTCGAGGTGCAGACGACCGCTTTCAGTCTGCCTGCGGCCATTGCTTCTTCGACGCGGCGGCGCTGGCCCGCGTCGAGCGAGCCGTGGTGGAGCGCAATCGCGAGCTTGTCCTCGTTCATGCGCCAGAGTTCCTGAAACACGAACTCCGCCTGCGCGCGGGTATTGACGAAGACGAGCGTCATGTTTGCGGCGCGGATCGCGTCGTAGATTTCGCGCAACGCATGCACCGCGCTGTGCCCGGCCCAAGGCAGGCGCTCGCTCGTGTCGAGCACGCGCAAATCCGCCGGCGCGCCGGGCGGCGCGGTGACGAGCGCCGCGAGCTTGCCCTGGCCTACGAGCCAGCGGCGCAAATCGTCGGGATCGCGCACCGTTGCGGAGAGGCCGATCGCGGTCATGTCAGGCGCGAGGCTGCGCAATCGCGCAAGACCGAGCGACAGGAGATCGCCGCGCTTTGAGGTGACGAGCGCGTGCAACTCGTCGAGCACGACGCGTTGCAGATCACCGAATAGGAATTGCGCGTCGGGTGACGCCAGCAAAAGGGCAACCTGCTCGGGCGTGGTCAGCAGCATATCAGGCGGATCGCGGCGCTGACGCTGGCGTTTTGACGGCGACGTGTCGCCGGTGCGCGTCTCGATGCGGACGCCCAAGCCCATCTCCTCGACGGGCGTTTTCAGGTTACGCGCGACGTCGATCGCCAGCGCCTTCAAGGGCGAGATGTAAAGCGTGTGCAGCCCGCGCCGCTTCGTGCCGGGCGCGCGGCGTCCGCGCGAGGTGAGTTCGACGAGGCTGGGCAGGAAGCCGGCGAGCGTCTTGCCGGCGCCGGTCGGCGCAACGAGCAGCGCGCTTTCGCCGGCCTCGGCGCGGGCGACGAGCTCGAGTTGGTGCTGGCGCGGCGTCCAGCCGCGCGCCGCGAACCAGTCGAGGAACGGCGCCGGCAGAGTCGGGGCGGGGAGGGGGGTGCGCTTCACCGCGACGATTTAAGCATGCGCTCGAGCGACGGCCAGTGGCTTTCCATCTCCCGAGGCCGAAGCGGCATCCTGGTTCAGGCAACAGATCCGAGTATTTGCCCTCGGTCACGGCTTTCGCCCTGCTCGGCCGAGGCAACGGCATACGCCTTGCGCGGAGATCTTACCTCTCAGGCTCCTGTACCCTATCGGGATAGTGTTTGTCTCAGGTCAGCACACGCAACACGGGTTTGGCATCGAAAGGCGCGGCGCCGTCTGCTCGGCGCGTTGACTTCATCGACTACGCCAAAGGCTGGTGCATCGTCCTCGTCGTATTGATGCATTCGACGCTCGGCCTTACCGATCGCGTCGGTGAGGCAAATTGGCTGGGCGAATTCATCGCCTTCGCTAAGCCGTTTCGAATGCCGGATTTCTTCCTGATCGCGGGTTTGTTCGCAATGCGGAGCTTGCACGCGCCGTTGCGCAGCTTCCTCGACGGTAAGATTTTACATTTTGCCTATTTCTATGCGGTCTGGATGACAATCCAGATCCTGATGAAGCGCGGCGGGTTCCTCATCGACGATCCAGCCCGTTTTGCAGGCGAATACCTGCACAGCCTGATCGAACCATTAGGCACACTGTGGTTCATCTACCTGCTGCCGATCATGTATGCGGCGGCACGGCTTCTACGATCGCTCCCAACCGTTTTTGTTTTGATCCTCTCGACGGCACTTCGTCTTCTGGAGCTTCGCACAGGATCAACGGTCATCGATTATTTCGGCGCCTATTTCGTCTTTTTTCTAGTGGGCGTTCGCCTGTCCCCGCGTATTCTGTCGCTGGCTGACTGGTGCGGTGCCCACCCCCTCTCGACCGGCGTTTCCATAGCCCTCTGGGCGGTCGCCAACGCTTTGACTGTCTATGTTGGTCTTGCCGACGACCTGTTGCTTGGACTCGCGCTCGGCCTTGCCGGTGCGCTTGCCGTCATCGCCGGCTCGGCCCTGCTCGCGCGCGGCCAAATCCTCAATGGGCTGCGCCATGCAGGCCAACACTCGTTGCCGATTTATCTGGCGTTTTTTCTTCCCATGGTCGTGGTACGCACGGCGGTAATAAAAAGCGGATGGAGCGGCAATATCGATGCCGCCTCTCTCGTCATCACAACCGCCGCGATCGCCACGCCGCTCGCATTGCAATATGCGCTTCAACAAACACCATTGAAGTTCCTGTTTGAGCGTCCACGGGGATTACGGCTACGCACTCGCTTCACACTAGCGCGACCGGCCCATGGGAGGCTGCCAGCGGCTGAGTGAACACGAGCAAGGCGACTGTTGCGCAGTGCGATCGCGAAGGCGGGGGTTCAGACGGAGATTACGCCGATGAATCCAGGCACGGCTGCGCGTTTGTTCCGGCGGGTCGACGCGAGATTGAGGAGCAGCATGGACGGCCCGACTTCGCACGCCGTCGCCTCGATGTATTCTCGCGAATGCGCGTACCGTGTCTCGCCGCCGATCACATAACCGTCGCCATTGTGGCTCTCGGCCGTGAAGGCAAACAAACCGCCGCTCGCGAGCACTCGCGCGATTTGCGTGAACAGCGGCGCGAGATTGCCGATATAGACGAGGACGTCGGCGGCGATAATCAAATCGAAGCCAGCGCCCGGCAATGTCCGCAGGCGATCGACAACATCACCAACGTAAAGCGCATCGTAGATGCCCTTCGCCCGCGCTTCTGTGATCATGCCGGCGGAGAGATCGACGCCTTCGAGGTGCACGACGCAATCGCGGAACGCTAGGCCGGCAAGTCCTGTCCCACAGCCGAGATCGAGCGCACGGGCGAAATGCATCGGCCGGTTCGTGCGCGTGCACACTTCGGCCGCCGCGTCGCGCAGCAGCCCCGGCGCGCGGTAGCCGAGCCCATCGATGAGATGCTCTTCGAAGCGCCGCGCGTATTGATCGAACAGACGCGTGACATAAGCCGGCGCCGCGGCCGCCGGCAGTTGCGCCGCGCCGAGTCGCGCCAGCGCCAGGGACGCGCCAAGCACATCCTCTGAATCGTCAGCGAGGGCGCGCCGGTAGGCGGCAATCGCAGCCTCCCGCTCTCCGAGCCGCTCCCGCGCGCTGGCCAGCGCAAACCATGCTGGGGCCCAATCCGGCGCGATCTCCAGACACTGCTCCAGCAGGTCCGCCGCCGCGGCATGGTTTCCCTCCGCGGCACTTGCTTCGGCATAGAGGAAGCGGCGGTCGGCCCTGAGATCGCCGGAGGAGGTCGCGGCGGCTGGTCGATTGTCGCTCATTCAAGCAGGGCTCCAGCAGGGAAAAGTGGCAATGTGCGGGACAGCACGGCAGCCCTCCGCAGACGCGCCTAGGGTCCCCTCATCGCTCGATACCCGAGCGGATTGGGCGCCACCTCCCGGCGCTGATTTGAGGAGACTGCCATGACCCGCTTCACCAAGACCATTGCCGCCGTCGCCACCGCCGCCACGCTTGGCCTTGGCATCGCCACCACGTCCGCGACTCCCGCCGCCGCTTGGGGCTGGGGTGGTGGCGGCGGTGGCTTCCATCATCACTGGGGCCCCGGGATCGGCGTTGGTATCGCGTTGGGCGCCCTCGGCGCGGCCGGCGCCTATGGCTACGGCGGCGGTTGCTACGTGACGCGTGAAGCCGTCCGCGACGTCTACGGCAACTTCCTCTACTCGCGCCCGGTGCGGGTCTGCGACTGAGCAAGCCTGTCCGGCGGAAGGAGTCCCCGTTCCCTTCTCCCTCCGCTTGAGCGAAGCCCCGCCTTCGGGCGGGGCTTTTCTTTTGGTAGGCGAACCTCCCAAGGTCGAGCTTATTTTGGCCACTCATTCTCGGTTCATAGAGGGGTGGCGATACTGCCAAGGTGGCTTTCGAATCAGCCGCCATTGCTCAGGAGGA
>JAXDNH010000087.1:0-3214 GCA_034669525.1 Methylobacteriaceae bacterium
TCCAAGTGCCGAAAGCTTCGGTGAGCGGCGCTTTCGACCGCGTTCCCTCATCCTTCATGCGCTGGAACGCCGGAGATTCCGCAAGCTGCAGCCGGATCCAGAGCGAGAAGCCGAGAAGGATGATCGAAAGCAGGAACGGGATGCGCCAGCCGTAAGAGGCGAAAGCCTCGGGCGACATGTTGAGGCGCAAGACCAGGATGACGATAAGCGAGAGGAAGAGGCCGACGGTCGCGGTCGTCTGGATCCACGACGTGTAGAAGCCGCGCCGTCCCTGCGGCGAATGCTCCGCCACGTAAGTCGCCGCGCCGCCATATTCGCCGCCAAGCGCCAGGCCCTGCAGCAGACGGCAGGCGATGAACGCAACCGGCGCCAGATAGCCGATCGATTGATAGCCGGGCAGAAGACCGACGATGAACGTCGCAAAACCCATGATCGTCATGGTGACGAGGAAGGTGTATTTGCGGCCGATCAGGTCGCCGAGGCGTCCGAAGAACAGGGCGCCGAAGGGACGCACCGCGAAGCCCGCCGCGAATCCGAACAGCACGAAGATGAATTTCGCGGTGTCGTTCGTTCCGGGCACGAAGTTCTGGCTGATATTGGCGGCGAGCGAGCCGGCCAGATAGAAATCGTACCATTCGAAGACCGTGCCTGCGGACGAGGCGATAATGACCTTGCGTTCTTCCGCCGTCATCCGCCGTGTCGCCGGCACCATGTCCGGTGTTGCTGCGATGCTCATGATGAATAAACCCCCGGGTTCCTCTTGTGGCGGAGATGCAGGGCAATGCCTGCTCCCGTCTCTTCGTCGTTAGTCGCGGAGTTTGGTCGCCCAGCCTCCCTGTCGTCAGCCGCAATCACAGCCGCCGCGCTCTTGAAAGAGTGTCTCTTTACCAGTTCACCCTGAGTGGGCTTGCCGGTCTTTACGTTTCGTATACTACTGCCGAGGCGGCAGGACAGTCGACGGGATCAGCATGGAACCTTCGTCTACACCCTTTCGCCGGGCCGGTGCGGTGTTAACCATAATCGCGCTCGCTTCGCTCGGGATTTCGGAGCCCGCTGTTGCTCGCGGCTTCGCCGGAATGGGCCGCGTGCAGGCGATCCGCGTGGTGCCGCGTATACCAGTCCAACCCGGCGCCCTGCGCAATGATGTCGCACATCGGCAAGTGTTTCACCTCCGGCAGCACGAGGAGATGGTCCCGAAACGCTTCCGGCCACATCGGTTGCACAGAACTGCGGCCGGCCTGTTTCTCCCTTACGCTCCTTACCTCATTGATACCGGCGAGCCGCGGGCGTCGCCGTTCCTTGATGGCGATGAAATCGGACCGGCCGTGGTGCCGTTCGAGCGAGCCGCCTGCGTGCGGCCGCTGATCATCGAGATCAGGCCGGTGCAACACGCCGCGCATTTGCCGCGCGTGATCTATGGACGGCCGCCGGCCTGCTGATTCAATGCACGTGTGACGAGCGTCAGCGCGATCGCGCAGGCGTTCGAGACGTTCAGGCTTTTGATGGCGCCAGGCATATCGAGCCGGGCCAGCGCGTCGCACTTTTCGCGCGTCAAGCGCCGCAATCCCTGGCCCTCGGCACCGAGCACCAGCGCGAGGGGCGCCGACAGGGACAGTGTATTGAGCGAACTCGGTGCCTCCGAGTCGAGGCCGACACGGAAGAACCCATAGTCGCCGAGCGTCTCCAGCGCGCGCGCAAGATTGGTGACCGCGATCAGCGAAACATGTTCGAGCCCGCCGGAGGCGGCTTTGGCGAGCACGCCTGAAAAATTTGGCGAATGGCGATGCGTCGTGATCAGCGCCTCAACACCGAAAGCGGCTGCGGTGCGAACGATCGCCCCGAAATTATGCGGGTCGGTGACCTGATCGAGCACGAGGACAATTCCACGCGATTGCGCGAGGTCGGAAATGTCGCCGGCCTCCAGCGCGCGCGCTTCGAGGAGCACACCTTGATGTACCGCCTGTGCACCGAGGCCTGCGGACAGCTCCTGCGGGGAGACGAGATTTACCGGCACGTGCGTCGCGGCGATCTCCGCGGACAGACGATGAGCGGCCTCGGCGGTTGCATGGAGTCGCACGAGTTTGCGCCGGCCTGCGCGTAGCGCCTCGCGCACCGGACGGAAGCCATAGATCAGCGCGAGATTGGGATCGACGCGGGGGGCCACGTCATTGAGCGCGGTGCGACCGTGTGGCTTCTGGTGCGGATGGCCGGTCCCGCCGTTTTTCTCGTGATCCGGCCCGCGCGGCCCGCGACGATTCCTGCGCATCGAATTCCTCTGCGCGCTTTCGTCTCACGAGGGTGCACTCGGGGGCAACTCCGCCGCGCTGAACGAGCCGGGCGGGGTTGACAGGCCGGGAGCGGCTTTCGCATAAGCCGGCCCTGCGCAGCCGCCTTCCGAGCGGCCGCACGCGGCTTCGCGCCGCGGATGGGGGAATGTCCCGAGCGGCAAAGGGGGCGGACTGTAAATCCGCTGGCTAAGCCTTCGTAGGTTCGAGTCCTACTTCCCCCACCAACCACAGAGCGAAATTGGGTGTTATTTCTCCTCTTGCGAATATAGTCGCCGAATTCAAAGACTTACGGGCAAAAAACCGGAATTGCCTCTCTCCGGCCGATTTCGGCGTGAAACTGGAGAAATCGGGCGTGTTTCTCGCGGCCTGAAACTCCGTTTCCCTTTTTCGCTGCACATGAGACTGTCGTCGGTCGACAGCCCCCCTTAACAAATGCCGTAAATTGCGGCGGGGTCGCACTTCCTCTTTCGAAGCATTTGTTTGCATATAAACGCTCGCAGCCGCTTGTGACCTACGAGTGCTTATCGATGCTCTTTTTCGAAACAGTTGGTTTGGTAGCTGGCGCTATTGGGGTCGTGGTGGCTGTCAGCGTCGCCCTTTATCGGCGCGGACTTTTGGCGCCGACCGTCGCGTTGTTGCTCGCGGCTTGCACGATCTACCCATTCTATAAGACCGCGCGGCTAGGCTTTGAAGGACGCGCCATATTAGCCATAACCATCGCGATCACAGTGGCACTCAGCCTCAAACTATATAGGAACGGTTATCGACTAACATCCTTCTTCGCGTGGTGTATCGCGCCGCCAATATTATATTTGCCGGTAAGTTTTGTATTCGTGTTCATAAGAATGCTGATAGATGCCTTCAGTCACGGCTCTCCGATATCCGCGCTGTGGGAACTCCTCACGCCCTTCGCGGAGATATACAGT
>JAXDNH010000088.1:0-32556 GCA_034669525.1 Methylobacteriaceae bacterium
CGCGCCGCGGGCGGGGAAGCGCTGTGCCTGATTTTTCAGGGCCGGCTTCAGTTCCGGTGGCGCCAGGTAGCGTTCGGTCTCGTAGTAAAGCTCGATGACGTGCCCATCGGGATCATTGCAGCGATAGGCCGGCCCGTGCCCGAGCTCGCCTTCCACCCAGCCGATCTCGTATCTCGAGCCTTTGAGCGCAGCGACCCGCCGCTCCAGCGCCCGCGGGCTACGGGCGCGAAACGCCGCGTGGCCAAGACCCGATGTGTTCGTGCCGGTGAGTTTCAGCGAATAGCGCTCGTAATCATCCCAAGCGCGCAGATAAACTGAATCGCCCTTGCGGCCGCTCTCGGTCATGCCAAGCACATTGATGAAGAAGTTCAGGCTTTCCTCTGGTTTCGGCGTGAGCAACTCGACGTGGCCGAGATGGGCGATATCGAGAACGGGCTCGGGTGCGATCGGCATGTGCGTGCCTGTCACTTTCCGTCATAAGCGCGCCGCAGCGCCGCGACATCGAGCTTCTTCATTTCCATCAGAGCGGCGAAAACGCGATCGCGTTTTGCCGGCTCCTTGCTGTTCATCATTTCCGGGAGAACGGACGGAACGATCTGCCAGGACAAACCATATTTGTCCTTGAGCCAGCCACACTGCTCACTCTGCTCGTCCGCGGAAAGCTTCGTCCAGAGATCGTCAATGTGTTCCTGAGTGTCGCAATTCACAACGAACGAGATCGCCGGCGAGAAGGTGAAAAGCGGCCCGCCATTGAGCGCGAGGAAGTCCTCTCCATCGAGCTGGAACGAAACCTCCAAAACGGTGCCTTTGGGCAGTGGCATGCCCTCGCCGTAATGTGAGACAGCTGTGATCTTCGAATTCTTGAACACCGATACGTAGAAGCTAGCGGCCTCTTCGGCCTCATTGTCGAACCATAGACACGGCGCGATCTTGCGCATCGTCAGATATCCTCCAGACGATCCACATGGGCGGTGATGACAAGCGCTGTCTTCGGGTCTGGCACTCTATCCCTCTTTAATTGTTCAAGCTGCTTCACGCGTTCCAGCAGCGGTTGCACTCCGGCAGAAATACCACGCCATCAAACAAACAGGCGCCTGCGCAACACACCCACGCGTTAGAGCATCGGGTGGTCCAAGGTCTAGGCGACCACCGCGCACGACGATCACCCGTCGGATGCTCGAGACGAGCGTCTTCTCGCGTTCTTCCGACGGACGCGTGGCCTTTGCCGCCGGCAAATCTGGCGGGAGGCTCCTTCTCCCACCCACTGGTGAAGCAAACAATAGGGCACGCTGTCAAACAGCTCGCGGCAGCCGCCCGCTCCAGCTTCGCAGAAGCTGGCCTGCGCGGGAGGGCGGATGCGCACCGCCCCTGCAAGCCCCTTTTAACTGCAATCGAGGTGCGGTTGGCAGTGCGGCTTTCGAGCTTTCCGTGTATTCATCCTTTCTGCGTCACTGCATCCTTAGCAACCTGCAAACTCAGGTCAGCACGCTCTACTTGCATCTTATGGATGTAACCTTGTCTTTTCCGTTCTGCAACCAACGTTACGTTAGACAGACCCCCTTTATGCCTGTTACGGTGTTCAGGATGAGGCGTGGATGGACGTAGGTGAGTGGCTTGGCGGCTTGGGATTGCGGCAATACGCGAAGGCGTTCGCCGAAAACGGTGTTGACGCCGAGGTCCTACGGCAACTCACCGCCGATGATCTGAAAGAGCTCGGCGTCGCCCTGCTTGGGCATCGTCGCAAGCTCCTGACCGGCATCGAAGAGCTGCGCTCCGGCAAGGCTGCTTCGTCACCAGCACTTCCTTGGGAGCACGTCGGTCCTCGGGAAATACAGGTGGCCGCCTCTCCCGAGCGCCGGCATCTGACGGTTCTTTTCTGTGACCTTGTCGGATCCACCGCCTTGTCGGCGCGGCTCGATCCGGAGGACCTCCGCGAGTTCATTCGCCGCTACCATGCCGTGGTTGCCGAGACGGTTCGTTCGCAGGGAGGCTTCGTTGCGCAATACCTCGGCGACGGCGCGCTTATCTATTTCGGATTTCCCGCCGCTCACGAGGATGATGCGGAACGAGCCGTACGTGCCGCTCTACTCGTTCGCAAGGAAGCGCAAACAATCAAAGTGAAGGGCGATTCGTTGCAGGTACGCGCCGGGCTTGCGACGGGACTCGTCATTGTTGGCGACAGGGCCGAAGGTTCCAAGGCTTCGCATGAGCCACAGGTCATGGGCGAGACGCCCAATCGTGCCGCTCGCCTGCAAACACTGGCGGAACCCGGCGGCGTCGTCATCGACGGCGCGACAAGAAAGCTGGTCGGGCGGATGTTCGATCTGAAAGACCGACCGGCGGCCACGCTAAAGGGCTTCGATACGCCGGTCGAATGCTGGGATGTTCTTGGCGAAGCGGCGATTGAAAGCCGGTTCGAGGCGCTCCGCTCCGGCGAAACACCGCTCATCGGCCGGGAGGAAGAGCTCTATCTACTCACGCTGCGTTGGCAGCAGGCGAAAGCGGGAAGCGGACGCGTCGTGCTGATTTCGGGCGAACCCGGCCTCGGCAAATCGCGCCTCGTATCGGCCTTCGAGGAGCGGCTCAAGACCGACAACCCGATCGAGCTGCGATATTTCTGCTCACCGCAACATACAAGTACCGCGCTTTATCCTGTCATCACGCATCTGAGCCGGGCGATCAAGCTCGCCGATAGCAACACTCCGCAACAGAAGCTCGAAAAGCTGCGCGCGGTTGTAGTGAAGTCCGAAGACCTGCCGTTTATCGCCGATCTCTTTTCTGTGGCCGCTGTGCCGGATGCGCGATTCGATGAACTCGCACCGGAAGAGCGGCGGCAGAGGGTATTTGCTGCTCTGTCAGGAAGAATCGCCGCTCTTGCCGGGAAGGCGCCCTTATTTATCCTGATCGAGGACACGCACTGGGTCGATCCCACGACGCAGGAGTTGATCGATCAACTCGTCTCCAATATCGCCCGCTTGCCCGTTTTGCTGGTTATTACCTGTCGCCAGGAGTACCAGCCATCCTGGACGGGGCACCCTAGCGTAACCGCTCTCGTTCTCACCAGACTCCGCGGGGAAGATTGCGCCGCGCTTGTCCGTCTCCTGACCGCGAGCGGTCAGCTGCCTGCTGATATGGTCGACAAGATCGCCGAACGTACGGACGGAATCCCCCTTTTCGCCGAAGAGCTAAGTAAAGCTCTAATGGACGCCAGCAAGGGAGTTGTGCGGAACAATGTCTTGGCCGCGGACCTTCATGTTCCAGACACTTTGCACGCCTCGCTCATCGCGCGGCTCGATCACCTTGGAGCGGAGGCGCGCGAGACGGCGCAAGCGGGTTCGGTCATAGGCCGAGAATTTTCGCATAGCTTGCTGACTAGAATGGCGGTGGCGTCCGGCATTTTGCGTCCTCAGAAGATCGAAGACGCGTTACACGCCCTGGTCGGCTCGGGTCTGATATTTGCGCGCGGCACCGCACCCGACGCTGTTTACACGTTCAAGCATGTTTTGGTTCAGGACGCTGCCTATTCCACGCTGCTGCGCACACAGCGGCAGAAGTTCCATGCAGCGCTTGCCACGATCATGGAGGCGGACGGAAAGGTCGCACCCGAAGTTCTCGCTTATCACTTTACCGGCGCGGGAGATTCCGAGAAAGCCGCTGATCAATGGTTCAAGGCCGGACAGGCGGCGAACGAACGCAGCGCCAATCCTGAAGCGCTTCGCAGTTTCCAGAATGCGCTAGATATCATCTCCTCTCTGCCCGCCACGCGCGAGCGCAAGCTGCTGGCGCTGGAAATTACCGGCGCCATGTGCAATCCCGCCACTGCGGCTAACTGGATCAGGTCTGAGACGATCGAAATAGTGAACACAGCGACGCGACTGGCGGAAGAGCTCGGGGTAAGCCCGCCGGCAGCGGTACTCTATCACCAGGCACTTCATCACCTCGGGGCATCCAGGCACAGCGAGGCGTTCCGGATTCTTCAGCTCTTCAGCGAGGCAGCGGGAGCAGAGTTTCAAACCCGCGCCGAGAGCTCTATGTCCACTGCGATTTACATGAGTGGCGGTTCCCTGGAAGCGGCGCTGGAACATAGTTCAAGAGCTCTCGCAGGCTATGACCGCAAAGCGCATTCGAAACAGCGATTCCAATATACGTACGAGCCCCGCTGCGCTGCGTTGGCGGCCCAGAGCCTGCAATTGACGCTGCGCGGCTATTTCGAGCAGGCTAAAAGAGCTGAGCGGGAGGGCGTGCATTATGCGGCTGAGTTCCGTCATCCGCAGACCACCGCCCATCAGCTGGCCTACAAACTCCTTCGCGGAGAATTTCAGCAGGACTACAGCGAACAGGACGAAACAGCTGCCGCTCTTGCGCAGCATACCAGCGAGCACAAGATCGTTTTCTGGTCTTTATGGACCGATATTTTCAAGGGCTTTGCGGCGGCACGCAATGGCCGGCCCTTAGAGGGCGTAGAGATGATCGACAAATCACTCCAGATTTTCGCCGATATGAAGTTCACCTATTACAGGCCATATCATCTCGGGCTGAAGGCGCGCGCATATGAACTCGCCGGCGACCTTGAGAACGCACTTGCGTCCGTTTCAGGCGCCATCGCCTTTGCCAGGGAGAGCGGCGAAACGGTTGTCCTTGCAGATTTAATCCGCCTCTGCGGTGAACTGCGCCTTGAACAATCCAGAGGGTCAGCCGTGGATGTCGCCGAAAGTCTCTTCAACGAAGCAATCGGTTTGGCCCGGGCACAAGCCTCCAAGCTCCACGAGCTTCGTGCCGCGGCCAGTCTGGCCCGGTTGTGGGGCAGGCGGGGAAGAGGCGTAGACGCACAGAAACTGCTTCAGCCGGTCTACGCTTGGTTTAGCGAAGGCCTGCAAGCGCCCGATCTTGCAAATGCGAGGGCGGTGTTAGACGACCTCCCGGCCAATGCTACAGAGCGCGGCGCCCAAGCAGGCCGGTCAATGTCCGCGTGATCGAGCGCTGCGCCTGAAGCAATCCCGTGGCCATTTGCAATGCAAGCCCCGGCACGCGGATGACGTCGCCGTGCATGCAGGCGCGATAGCCTTCGCGCGCGACCGACTTCGGATCGGCAATCAGCGCAGATGGCAACGCGCGGAATGCCGCGTTCTCGCGTTTGGCACTCTCGACCATGTTCGTGTCGGTGAAGCCCGGGCAAAGCGCAGTGACGGTCACGCCCTTGCCACGCAATTCCTCTGCAAGGGCTTCAGTCAGCGACAGCACATAAGCCTTGCTTGCGGCATAAACCGCCATGCTCGGCAGCGGTTGGAAGCCGGCAAGTGAAGCGACATTGAGGATGCGGCCCTGGCCGCGCGCCGCCATTGGTTTCAGGAACAAACTTGTGAGCGCCGTCAGCGCTTCGACATTGAGGCGCACAAGGCCTAGCAGTGTCTCGGTCTCCGCGTCCCCGAACGCGCCGGTATCCATCACGCCGGCATTGTTGACGAGTATTTCTACCTCGAGATTGCGGCGCTGGACCTCATCGAACAGCGCGACGGGCCCATTGCGCTCGCCGAGATCCCCCGCGATGACAGTCGCTTCGATCCCTGCGCGCGGCTGAGCTCGGCGGCGACCTCATTGAGTCTCCCTTCGTTGCGCGCGACCAGAATGACCGGATGACCGTGCCCAGCGAACTCGCGGGCGAGTTCGAGGCCGATCCCGCCCGAGGCGCCGGTGATCAGGGCGCGGCCTTTGTCCTTTGCATTGCTCGCCATGTGTAGGCCTCCCGGGCAAAGAACGAGGCCGTGCCGCCTCGCGTTCCACGCCTCGCATCGGAGGGAGAGGACGCGCCAAGAGGCAACGCTGCGTGCCGCCTTACGGCACCGGCACCATGCGCGTGGCCGCAACTTTGAGCTTCCAGCTTTTCTAGTTGTGCATAGAAGAGGTGCAGAGACGAAGCACCTGTCCTGGAGCGCATCATCGTGCTGAAGGGGTTTCGCCGCCCCAACGCTTCATGATCTCCGTTTCGATGCCGAAGAGGTCGAGCGCGCGCCCGATCGTCTGGTCGACGATGTCGTCGATTGTTTTTGGATGAGTGTAGAAGGCCGGCACCGGCGGCACGATGATCGCGCCGTTGCGGATGGCCTGGGCCATCAATTCTATGTGGCCTGCGTGTAGCGGTGCCTCGCGGAACAGCAATACGACGCGCCGGCGCTCCTTCAAACACACATCGGCCGCGCGCACCGTCAGTTCGGCGTCGTAGGAATTCGCGATCCCGCTCAGCGTGCGCACGGAACAGGGCGCGATCAGCATGCCGATCGTTTGAAACGAGCCGGATGAGATTGCCGCTCCGATGTCGCGGTGATCGTAGATGCGGTCCGCCAGTTTGCGGACCTGTTCCGTCTTGAACTCTGTCTCCTCAAGGATCGTCCGCAAACCCGCAGGGGTGAGGATCACATGCGTTTCCACGTCGTTGATCGCGCGCAGAATCTCAAGCGCGCGAATCCCGTAGATCGCACCTGACGCGCCGGTGATTGCAATAATCAGCCTTCGCATGACGTTCTGCTCGCCCACGCGTCACGCATGGCGGTTGCGCCACGGCACCACGGCGTGTTCCACCGCATCCAGGATCAGGTTGAAGAGAAAGCCTAAAATCGCGATCACCATCAGCCCGACATACATCGTATCGACGGCAAGGATCTGCCACGCATTCCAGATCATGTAGCCGATGCCCTCGCGCGCGCCGATCATTTCGGCGATGGCGATCAGGATCAAGCCCATGCCGATGCCAAGCTTCACGCCGGCCATGATGTTGGGGAGCGCGCCAGGCAGCGCGATCGTGCGGAAGACCTGCCAGCCGGTCGCCCCGAAATTGCGTCCGACATCGAGATAGATGGGCTGGATATTGCGCACGCCGGCGACGGTGTTGATCAGGATCGGATAAAACACGCCAAGCGCCACCATCACCACTTTCGACATTTCGCCGAGGCCGAAGATTAAGAGGACAAGCGGCAGGATGGCGCTTTTCGGAACCGGGTAGGTTGCGGCGACAAGCGGGTCGATCGCGATCCGCACCGGCCGATAAAGGCCCATCGCCAAGCCGAGCAGCAATGCGGGGATGCCGCCGAGGAGGAAGCCCCAGAACAACCGCTGCAGGCTCGCCCAGAGATGCAGTTCAAGCTCGCCGGTTCTCGCGAGCAGCACAAGCTGCAGGATCACCGTGCTCGGCGCGGGAAAGAAGCGCGTGTCGATAAGACCGACACGTGCCGCGGCCTCCCACAGCGCGAGGAGCAGCAGCGGCGAGGCAATGCCGATCAGTTGTTCGGTCCCGGCGCGAAAGCGCGTCACGCCGCGTCTTCCTCCTGCTGTGCACGGGCGCGCTGCACCTCTTCGCGCAGATGCTCCCAGATCGAGAGAACGAGGCGACCATAATCCGGCGCCGCGCGCAGCTTCAAGACGTCACGCGGCCGCGGAAACGGCACATCGATGATCGCTTTGGGGCGGCCGGGATGGGCGGTCATCACCATGATGCGATCGCCGAGTATCACCGCCTCATCCACGCTGTGAGTGATAAAGACGACCGTTTTCTTCGTCTCCTCCCAGATGCGCAGGAGCTCCTCCTGCAACAAAACCTTGTTCTGCTCGTCGAGCGCGGAAAACGGCTCGTCCATGAGGAGAATATCGGGATCGGTGGCGAAGGCGCGGGCAATCGAGACGCGCTGCCGCATGCCGCCCGAGAGCTGGTGCGGGTAGTGCTGGCGGAAGCGCCACAGACCCATCTTTTCGAGAAAGGGCCGCACGATCTCCTGCACGTCGCGGTCAGGGAGCCGCCGCATGCGCAGGCCGTAGGCGGCGTTCTCGAACACGTTCATCCACGGAAAGATCGAATCGCCCTGAAACACGATCGAGTTCGCAGGCCGCGCCGGATCGACGCCTCCGAGCGCGATATTCCCAGCGCTCTGCCGCTCGAGACCACTGAGGATGCGCAGAAGCGTCGTCTTCCCGCATCCGCTCGGACCTACGATGACGAAAAACTCGCCCGCGCCGACCTTAAAGTCCAATCGATCGAGCGCGACAAAGCTGCCGAAGCTCTTCGTGACGCTCTGGATTGCGATTTTTGGGCTGCTCAAGCGCCTCGTCTGCTCCACCATTAGTTCGTCGGCTTATAGGGCCCGAGCTGCAGCAGGGCTTTGCCGACAAAGCTCAAATCCAGCACGGAATCGAGGTCCGCGCCGGCCTCGAGATATTTCTGCTCCTTGTAGAAGGCCAAATCCTTGCTGAGGCTCTCGACATTCGGCCATCCATCCGGATTAATACCGCTCGGCACGATGGCGGCGTACAGAGCTTTGTCCGTGATGTTCGTGTTCTTGACCAGGATATCGATCACCTCGCTTGCAGCGGCACCCGCGAGGTGGCCGCCTTTCAGGGCATCGTTGTAAACGCGTGCCCCTTTCAGAAACGCAATCATGAATTTCTGTGCAACTTCCGGCCGCTTCTTTATGAAGTCGCCGCCGTAGAGCAGCACGGCGACCTGCTGGCTCGGATAAGCGCTCTCCGGCGAGAAGCGAATTGCGGCGCCGGTCTGCACGGCTCGCGTGACCGAGGGTTCCGTCGTCACGCTTGCTGCAATGGCGCCGTTTGCCAGCGCGGCGACGTGCTGCGGATAGCCCATATAGACGTGCTCGACGTCCTTGTAGGCAAGGCCCGCCTGCTTCAGCCCCTCATTTAATGTCGAGCCTTGCGAGCCCCCCTCCCCTGCCTCCGCCACTTTGAGGCCCTTGAGATCGGCGAGGCCCTTCACCTTGCCGCTGTCGATGAGCTGCTTGCTGATCAGAATCGGCATGTAGTCGTAGCCTGGAACGCGCGACCCTCTGTCGGCGACTATCTTGATCGAGATTCCTCGCGCCGCCGCATTGAACAGGCCTGCCGACGCCGCGCCGCCGGCGACATCGAGCTGCCCGGCGCCGAGCGGCGCGATCATCTTCGGCCCCGCATCGAAGGGCACGAAGTCCGGCTTGATTCCCTGCTCGGCGAAGTAGCCTTTCTCCGTCGCGATGAAGAAAGGTGCGTCGCTGATCACGCCATTGATGCCGATGCGAACGAGCTCTTCTGCCGTCGCGGCAGACGATGCGACCGCAGCAACAAGAATCGCAAGTTGCCGGAGAAGATTTGATCTCGGTTTCATGGATATCCCTTTTCGATCAGCTCTTTCGATCACTCATTCGTCCTCAGCGAGACGGCTGCGCCAGGTCCCTACCGCATCGTCGTCGATCGCGGCGTGCGGATCGAGATCGCGCTCACCCGGAACCTGGATGCGCTTGAACTTGAATTCAGGCGCATCGAGCGGCACGGTCGCGTCCATTCCCATCTTGGCGCTAACGCCGTCACGCGAGGACGGATCGAGCTTCGACCCTTGCGCGTTCGACACGACGATGAGATCGCGATCGGCCTGAAAGCGGGTCGCAACCGCCCATTCGACCTCAGTCGGATTGTGAATGTCGACATCTTCATCGACGACAATGACCTGCTTGATGTCGTAGTGGCCGCCGAACGCGCCGAGGATCACGTTCTTAGCCTCTCCTTCCGAGCGCTTTTTCATCTGCACGTAAAGATGATAGCGGCACACACCGCCGCGCGCGAGGTGCACATCGCTCACATTGGGGAAGCTGCGCTGCAGATGCGCAAGCAACGTCGCCTCGCGCGGAATTGCGCCAAGCAGGAGATGCTCCAGCCCGCCGCCAACGATGGTGTGGAAGATCGGATTGCGGCGATGCGTGACGCAATCCACCTCGATGACGTGCCGCTTGGCGCGCTCGCCGTAATATTGCGGGAATTCGCCGAAGGGACCTTCAAGCTCGCGTTCCCCTGCGAGGATGCGGCCTTCCAACACAAACTCCGAGTATGCCGGAACGCGCACGTGATTGGTCAGGCATTTGACAACTTCGAGCGGCTCTCCATGCAGCGCACCCGCGACTTCAAGCTCGTCCGCATCAAGCGACAGGATCGCCTGGGACGAGAGAAGCGTGAGCGGATCGACGCCGACGGCGATCGCAATTTCAAGATCGTGGCCTGCCCCTTCGGCCATTTCAAAGAAAGCCAGTGTGTGCCGCGGCAGAAGCAGAACGCCAAGCCGGTTCGGCTCGATCAATTGCAGCCGGTGAATCGTGACGTTCTGAATCCCGGTCTTCGGATTGCGGCTGATCAGGAGCCCTGCCGTAATGTAGGGGCCGCTATCGAGCTCATTATGCGTCGGCATCGGCAGAAAGCGCTTCAATTCCACGTCGCGATGCACGACCTGCTGCGCCGGCGCGGATTCCACTTCCTTCCATGGAAGCGGCGCGAGTGCGGCCGATTGGAAGCGCTCGATCACCTTGCCCGCCGCCACGCCCATCGCCTCCGCCATCCAGCCGCGATCCGAAATCAGTCCTGACACGACCGGAACCGGATGCTGGCTCGGGCTCGGAAACAAAGTCGCCTTTGTGCCGTCGAGCCGCTTCGCCACCGCAGCAACTTCAAATTCGAGTGCGGCGCCTGGACGCGCGACGGCAAGCCGGTTCGTGCGTGCGAGATGATCGAGCCAGTCGCGCAGCCGCGTGACCGGGCGGCCGACGGACTCGGCTGCGGAGCTCGGTGCAAGTGCGGCCTCTGTCATCGATCTCATCTTTCCACCTAGACCGCGATCGCCGCGATGAGCGCCGCGCGATCGTTTTCGATCTGCGCGTCGCCGGTGAGGATCGCGCGCCCGCGTTCGATCGCGTAGAAGCGGTCGCAGAGATCGAGTGCGGCATGAACGTTCTGCTCGACGAGCAGAATGATCGTGCCGGCACGTTTCAACTCACGGATGATCGCGAAAATCTGCTCGGCGATCATCGGCGCGAGCCCTTCGCTCGGCTCGTCAATCAGCAGCGCTTTCGGCGCGCCCACCATTGCGCGCGCCATCGCCAGCATCTGCTGCTCGCCGCCCGACAATGTCGTGCCGAGCTGCTTGCTGCGCTCACGCAGGCGCGGAAAGCGGGCGAATATATCTTCGATCGCGCGGCCGCGGGCGGCGCGGCTGTTTTCCTTGCGCAGCGACAGACCGAGCTCGAGATTCTCCTGCACCGTGAGGCCCGGAAAAATGCGGCGGTCCTCGGGGACAAAGCCGACACCGCGATAGGCGATCGCCTCGGGACTTACGCCGTCGAGCGTCTCTCCGTCGAGACGGATTTCGCCGCGTGTCGGCCGTACCCACCCGGCGATCGTCTTTAGAAGCGTCGTCTTGCCGACGCCGTTGCGGCCGAAAATGCCGACGACCTCGCCGGCGGCGGCTGTGAGATCGACGCCCTGAATGATGTGGCTCAGGCCGTAATACGTGTGGAGCGCGCGGACTTCCAACATCACGCGTGCCCGAAATAGGCCGCCTGCACGGCGGGGTTGGCGCGCACGGAAGCAGGCGTGCCTTCGGCGAGTTTGCGGCCCTGCGCCATGACGATCACGTGATCGGAAATCGTCATGACGAGATCGATGTCGTGCTCGATGAGCAGCACGGATATTCGCTGCCCGAGTTGCTTGATCAGTTGCGCCGTGTCCGCGGTGTCGCCGTGGCTCATGCCTTGCGTGGGCTCGTCGAGCAGCAGGAGCTTCGGCTCGGCCGCGATGCTGATCGCGATTTCCAGCCGTCGCTGGTCGCCATGCGAGAGCGTACCGGCGAGCTCGCCGGCTTTCGGTGCAAGGCCGAACTGATCGAGGAGAGTATCGACGCGTTCGCGCGCCGCTCGATTGACATGGACCGGAAGAAACCATCTCCCGACCGGCTCCAGAACTTGTGCCGCAAGGCGCAGATTCTCCCCAACGGTGAGTTCCGGAAAAAGACTGGTGATCTGAAAGGAGCGCCCGAGCCCGAGCGCGCGCATATGATACGGCGCGGCACCGGTGCAGGCTTGTCCATCGAACACGACGCTTCCGGTGCGCGGACGCAACGCGCCGCTGATCAGGTTGAACAAGGTGGACTTGCCCGCGCCGTTCGGTCCGATGATCGCAGTGACGCGATTGCGTTCCGCCGCGAAACTCACGTCGTCGACCGCTTTAAGGCCGTCGAATGAAATGCCGAGCCCGTTCGCCTCAAGAATCGCGGCGGTCATCGCCGGTCCTCCAACAGGCGCTCAAAGAGGTGCTCGAGCCTGATGCGCACAAATCCGACGAGCCCTTTCGGGAAGAACACGACGACTGCCATGAACAGCACACCGATGACCATGAGATGATGCGTCGTCCAACTGCCGACGAATGACCGTAACGCGGTGAGCAGAAGGCTGCCATAGAGAGGGCCGATGAGCGTCCCTGCCCCGCCGGTAACGACGGTGATGACTGCGTTGCCGGATGTCGTGAAGAACAACAGTTCCGGCGAAACGAAGCCGCGCAGCATCGGATAGAGCGCGCCGGCGAGCGCCGCAGTGACACCCGCGATGACATAGGCGACGAGCCGCACCGTGAATGGACGATAGCCAAGAAAAGGCACGCGCCGCTCGTTGGCTTTGAGCGCAATGAGAATACGCCCGAAGGGCGTGTCGAGAAGATAGGCGACGGCGAGATAGATCAACGTTATAAAGACAAGGGTGAACAGAAAGAAGCCCGCCGGCGAGGCCGACGACGTGCTGACGAAGCCAAGATCGATCGGCACGATCGGCACCCCAATAAGCCCGTCCGATGCGCCAAGTTCGCGCGTATTGTAAACGACCTTGGCGACCACCTGCGCCATGCCGAATGTGATCAACGCGAAATAGACGCCGCGCACCCGGTTGACGATGACACCGCCGATGAGGCTCGTCGCAATCGAAATCACGAACACGATTGCCAGCGTGCCGCCAAACGAAATCCCGGCCCGTAGTGCCAGGGCCGAGACATAGGCGCCAAGTCCGAAGTAAAGCGCCTGGCCGAGTGACAAGAGGCCGGTATAGCCGAGCAGGATGTCGACCGAGAGCGCGAGCCCGGCGAAGATCAGCGCCTCCGTCGCGAGCCGCAAATAAAACACGTCACCGGCACGCCACGCGAGAAAAGCAAAGAGGAGACAGAAGATGACGAAAAGCGCGGCCAAGACATGCGAGGCGCGCATCGCAAGCCCGAGCCGGTCGATGTGGCGCGCCGGCGATGCAGCGGCCGCGAGCGGCAGGGCCTCATGCACGCCCAAGCCTCCCGAACAGGCCCTGCGGCCGCAACATCAACACCACAACAAGGATGCCGAAGACGATCGGGTCGGACCAGACCGGCGATATGTACAGGCTTGAGATCGCCTGGATTTGCGTCAATCCGAGCCCCGCGGCGACAGCACCGACGATCGAGCCCATGCCGCCGACGATGACGACGGTAAAAGCGAGCAGGATGAAATCCCGCCCCATCGTCGGGAACACGGAATAGATCGGCGCGAGCAAGACGCCGGCGAGACCGGCAAGCGCAATCCCGAACGCGAACGCTCCGGCAAACACCGCCTTCACCGGCACGCCGAGCGAGGCCGCCATGTTGCGGTCGTAAGCTGCCGCCCGGACCATCGCGCCGAGGCGCGTCCTGTAGACGACGAGCGCGACGGCAGCGACAATAAGCAAACCGAAGACGATCAGGAACAGCCGATAGTTCGGCAGCATGATGCCGAATATCTCGACAGCGCCGCGGATCGGCGTCGAGGGACGCTGCGTGTTCGGGCCGTAGATGAGACTAAGCACGTCTTCGAGCACGATGCCGAGGCCGAAGGTAAGGAGCAGCGTCGCGACATGCCGGTCCGGCGAGTTGAAAACCCGCTGAATAAGCCCGCGCTCGACAGCAAAGCCGATCGGGATCATCAGCGCTGGTACGAGTAGAAGTAGTAGCCAGAAGTTGATCCCTAGCGCACCTAACGACAGCGCGAGGTACGCGCCGACGGCGTAAAACTCGCCGTGCGACATGTTGATGATGTCGAGAAGACCGAAGATGATTGTCAAACCCAGCGCAACCAGCACCACAGCGACGCCGAGGGACAGCCCCGTTACCATCTGCGGTGCCAGAACGAACTGGAGATAATCGAGCATGTCGGCCCGCGATCGCCTTTTCACCAGCGCGTGCAGGTGACAGGCCCGATCGCCTGATCCCCCGGCACTTCGCCAATGATGTTGAACTTGCCCTTGTCGACGCGCACGACATACATTTTCTGTACGGCCTGGTGGTCGCCGGCGCGCATGGTCTTGGTGCCTTGCGGCGTCGGCCATTCCAGCCCGCGCATCGCGGTGCGTACTTTATCCGTCTCGGTCGAGCCGGCCTTCTCCACGGCCGCTTTGTAGAAGTAGATTAAGCCGTAGGAATCGGCAGCGAAGAGATCGGGATCGGTGTTGAATTCGGCGCGGAAAGCCTCGACGAATTTCTTGTTCTCGGGCGTGTCGATCTGCGGGGAATACCCGACGCCGGTGACGAAGCCGTCGGCGGCGCTGCCCATCGCAGTTATGTTCTGCGATGTCACGGTACCGGACGCGCCGACGATCAGCATGTTGTTGAGCAGGCCGAAATCCTGCATCTGCGTTAAAAGCCGCACTGTGTCGTTGCCGGCAACGGACGTGTAGAGCACCTGCGGGCGCGCAGCGCGGATCTGCCCGAAATATTGCGTATAGTCCTTGCTGTCCAAGGGCGCGAAGACCTCACCAAGGTTCGTGCCCCCGCGTTCCTTCACGCCTTTCTGGAACGCTGCGACGGTCGAGCGTCCCATCTCATAGTCCGGCCCGAGGGAATAAACTTTCGCGTTCGGCTTGTCTTTGGCAAGCCACGCGGCGAGCGCGGCCGATTGCTGCTCTGCCCGTGCATTGACGCGGAAAACGTTGGGGGAGCATTTGTCGCCGGTGATGGAATCGGCGAACGAGACCGTCGTCGCGATCAGCTTGCCCGCGCGCTCGGCAAGCTGACCCACAGCAAGGGTCGAGCCGGAATTCACGGTGCCAGTGAGGAAGTCCACCTTGTCGACCTGGAAGAGCTTGTCGGCTTTTTGCACGGCGACGGAGGCGTTGGCTTCCTCGTCCTCGTAGATCAGCTGGATTTGCCACCCCATAATGCCGCCCGCGGCGTTGACCTCCTTGGTTGCGAGATCGAGGCCCCAACGCACCTGCTGCCCAATCGGCGCGTACGTGCCGGTGATCGGCGTATCGACACCAATCTTAATGGGGTCAGCAGCACGCGCCCCGGTCGCAGCGGGTGATGCGAGCAGGATTGCGAGTGGCAGCGCTGCGAAAAGATTTCTTCGTACCATTGTCTCCTCCCTTGCCTTGTCAGCCTTATTTTCAGCGGCCTGCAAATTTAGGTTCGCGTTTGTCGTGGAAAGCCTCGACCCCTTCGCGGAAATCGTCGGATTGCCGTAGTCGACTGTAGCAATGGCCTTCGAGTTCGATCGCGATCGATAGACTCGCATCCTCGGTGTCGTTGAGGAGTTTCTTCGCGGTACGCTGGGCGATCGGGGAGAAGCCGCGCAGTTCATCGACCAGCCGGTCCGTCGCCGCTTCGAGCTCGGCATCGGCTACGAGTTCCGTCGCGATTCCCCAGTCATAAGCCTGCTGGGCTTTGATGCGCTTCGAGCGCATCACGATGTCCTTGGTGCGGGTGATGCCGATGATCTTCTGCAATCGCGCAGAACCACCCGAACCCGGAATTTGCCCGAGCTTTTGTTCCGGCAGCGCATATTCAGCCGTGTCCGAGACGAGACGAAAATCGCAGGCGAGCGAAATCTCGAAGCCGACGCCGAACGCATAGCCGCGGTTCACCGCGATCACCGGTTTGCTGCAGCGCGCCGGCGCGGCAATATTCCAGGCGAGTTTGGATACATGCTCTGGCGAAGCTTCCATGAAGCCTTTGATATAGCCGCCGCTGGAAAAATGCTTGCCGATCGAGCGCAGCACGATGACGCGAACGCGTGTGTCCTCATCGAGCGCCTCGAAGACGCGGCGCAGCTGGTCGCGTTGTGGCATCATGATGACATTATAAGGCTGACGATCGAGGATGATGTCAGCGCGCTCCTGCGCCGGATCGATCTCGACGCGGAAACCGTCGAGGTTCTCCAGGCGCGGGTCGGTTGCAGTGCTCATGCGGATTGTCCTTCCTGCATTTGTCGTGGAGGTGAGCTTTCCGGTTGATATTCGCCGGCGACAAGCTTGCGGCGGAGCAGCTTGCCGACCGGCGATTTCGGGATTTCGTCGACGAAGACGATGCGGCGCGGCCGCTTGAAATTGGCGAGCCCCGAGGCGCGGCAATGCTCGTCGAGGTCGGCCTCCGCGACCGGCGCCGCACGCCTGATGAAGGCCGCGACGATCTTACCCCAGCGCTCGTCGGGAAGGCCGACGACGACGACTTCGCAGACCGCGGGATGCAGCGACAAGCAGCTTTCGATCTCGACCGGTGAGACGTTCTCGCCGCCGGTGATGATCATATCGTCCACACGCCCGGTGACGAAGAGATCGCCATCAACATCAACATAGCCGGTGTCGCCGGTGAAGTACCACCCACTGCGCAAAGCCTTGGCATCCGCCTCGGGCCGGTGCCAATAGCCCTCGAAAGATTCGTCGCCGGCGAGCAGCGCGATGATCTCGCCCTCCTCGCCAATCGCAGCGAGATCGTCGGGGAAACTGGCATTGAGCCTCGCGACGCGGATCATCTGATTGATTCCAGCGCGGCCGGCAGAGCCAGGCTTCTTTGTCGCATCCTGATCGATCGTGAATGTATAAATTTCGGACGAACCGTAATGATTGACGAAGAGCTCCGGCCGGAACGCCGCGTCCAATTTCTTCAACAGACCGTCCGTCATCGGCGCGCCGGCGAAACCAAGCTTGCGGACCGAGGAGACATCGGCGTTGGCGAAGCCATCGTGATAGACGAGATCGTGATAGAGTGTCGGCACAAGATATAGGTTCGTGACGCGCTCGCGTTCGATCAGTTCAAGGGCGCGAGGCGCGTCAAAGCGTGGCAAACAAACGAAAGTGCCGGATAGGAGCGACATCGCGAGCAGTGAGCGCACGCCCATCGTGTGATAGAGCGGCATGACGCCGAGCGTACGCTCGCCCGACCGGTAGAGGTTCTGCGCGACATGGGCGATTGCCGCAGCCCGTTCGGCGCGGTGACGGCGCGGCACGCCTTTCGGCCGCGACGTCGTTCCGCTCGTGTAGAGCATCAGCGATAAAGCGTCCGCGCCGACGCGAGGCTCGGCATCGCGCGCGTTCTGCGAGCCGAGTTCGGCAAACCCGGTCTCGCGCTCGCCAGCGCCATCGAGCGCGATCCGTTTCACCGAGCGCGCGCGTTCCGATTCTCTCACCGCCTCGCCCGAAATCGCCTCGTAGAACAGAGCGCCTGCATTGCAATCTTCGAGACAATAGTCGATCTCGTCGGCTTTGGCGCGCCAATTCAGTGGCGTGATCACCAGGCCGGCAAACTGACAGGCCCAATGCAGCGTCGCCGCCTCCCAGCGGTTTTGCAGGATCGTGACGATGTGATCGCCCGCGCGCAGCCCGAACGCGTCGAATGCCGCGACTATCGAGGAAATTTTGCGAAACCACTCGGCATAAGTCAGCCGCAGATCGCCATCGACAATTGCGAGCGCTCTCGGATCACGCGCCACGCTCGCCACAAAGCTCGTTCCGAGATCAAGCATGCGCGCTCTCCCTTCGGAGTTGTTCACCCGCCGCAAGCGCTGCCCGCATGATCGGAGTATAGCCGGTGCAGCGGCATAGATGTCCGGACAGCTGTTCACGGATCTGCTGTTCCGAGGCGTTCGGGGTGTGCGCAAACAGCGCGTCGAGCGACATCAGGATTCCCGGCGTGCAGAACCCGCATTGCAGACCGAAATGGGTTCGAAAACTTTCCTGCAGGATCGAAAGCCGACCAGGTGCGGGCGCTAGGCCTTCAACGGTGCGGATATCCGCGCCCCCGGCCTGCACGGCGAGCATAAGGCAGGCACGCGACGGCTCGCCATCGACCTGCACGGTACAGGCGCCGCAGACGCCATGCTCGCAGCCGACATGCGTCCCGGTCGCGCCAATCACATGGCGGAGAAAATCGGTCAGCAACATGCGCGGCTCGACTTCGCCTTCGACGGCACGGCCATTCAAAGTGAAGGCGACGGCATGGCGCCGCGACCCGCTCATGCGCGGCATCGGACAGCCTCCTCCAATGTCGATTTGCCGATGCGCCGGACGAGTTCGCGCCGATAGCGCGCGCTTGCATGCAGATCGTCGCGCGCCTCGAGGCTCCAGGCGAATTCGTTGAGCGCGTCGTCAAGTGCGGAGGAGCCCGGCAGCGGCATTGCGCGCACCACCGGCCGTTCGGCCACGCCGCCGATAGCAAGCCGCGCGCTTTTTGTGTCTGCAATTGCTGCACACGCAACGATCGCAAAGTCACCGTGACGCCGCGCGACCTCGCGGAATGCATAACCCGTCGCCGGCACGTTGGGCGGAAACGTGATCGCCTCGATCAATTCGTCCTCGCGACGGTCGGTCGTCATCATACCGGTGAAAAAATCTTCCGCCGCGACCTTTCGCTTTGCTTTGCGCGAACGCAAATGCACGCTGCCTCCGCGCGCGACGAGAACGAGCGGCAACTCCGCCGAGGGATCTGCATGCGCGATCGAACCGCAGAGTGTGCCGCGGCTGCGAGTCTGCGCATGTCCGACGCACGCGAGTGCAGCGGCGAGCAGTGGCTGATCTTTCGCCAGATTCGGCCAGCGCTCGATTTCGACCTGACGCACGGCGGCGCGAATGATGAGTGCGCCGCCTGTCTCCTCCACCTTCTTCAACGCGGCAATGCGCATCACGTCGATCACGATCTGCGGCCGCGCCAGACGCATGTTGAGCATCGGCAGCAGCGACTGCCCGCCGGCAAGGATACGCGCCTCACCGCCGGTTTGCTCCAGCACGTCGAGCGCCTCTTCAACGCTCTCGGCGGGGACATAGTCGAACGGCGCGGGTTTCATGGCGGCCTACGCAATCTGACAAGGAGCCGCGCAATGAAGCCACTCGCCCGACGTGTTGTGTCGCCACTTGCCTGCTTCGCGACCGCTGCAAAAAACTGACTGATGAGAAACCGCACTGCGCCGTCGAGTAGGCGCCCGCCGACCGATGCAACCTTGCCGCCGATCCCCGCCTGGTAACGGTAGCGGATCATGGTCGTTCCATCCGTCTCTTCCAGGGTCACGAAGCCGGTCCCGTCGCCGAAGCCGAGCGCGCCGGATGCTTTGCCGGATAGCGTCATGGATTGCGGCGCCACGAGATCGGCGAGGCGGATTTCCGCTTTGTAGCGTCCCTTCACCGGGCCGACGCCGAGCGTCACGTCGGCGCGGAAATGCGTCTCAGAGACGCGCTCGATTGTGTGCGCGCCGGGCACGACCTTCTCCAGCGTGTTTGGATCGAGCAGCATTTCCCAGACCGCCTGGCGCGGCGCGCGGACAGTCGCGCTGCCCTCCCCGAACAACTGGCGCGCGCCGGCCTTCGGCGCCGCCTGTGTGGGCACCCTCTTCGGCGGTGTCTCTGGCCCATGCAGATGTTCGGCGATGCGCGACGGGATCAGCGGTAATTCTATGTCTGCAACGCCGAGTGCGTCGGCGACCGCATTGGCAATGCAGACGGGCGTTGACATGCAATTGCCTTCGCCGACGCCCTTCGCACCCAACGGCGTGAAAGGCGAGCGCGTCTCGTGGTGCAGGATGATCGGCTCCGGCACCTCCATGATTGTCGGCACGAGATAATCGGCAAACGTGCCGGCGAGAAAGCTACCGTCCTCGCCATAGACATATTCTTCGAGCAGCGCAGCGCCGAGCGCGTGTGCAAAGCCGCCAGTCACCTGCCCTGCCACCATGGCGGGGTGAAGAATGCGGCCGCAATCATGCATCGTCACATAGCGGTCGAGCCGCACCTCACCGGTCGTGCGGTCGATCTCGACGCCGCAGAAATCGAAGATGAAGCCGTGACAGAGCGAGGAGTTGACTTCATCCTGGTCGTTCGGTGCTGTGAGCTCCGGCGGCGTCCAGAACACCGTCTCCCGGATGGCCTGATCGACGTCGCCCGGGAGTGCGCCCGGTGCCCAATGGCTGGCGGCGGCAATGCGCGAGAACGGGATTGCGTTTTCGGGATTGTTTGCAGCGCCGATTCGGCCGTCCTTGAAGACGATGTCCTCGGCTTTGACGTTCAGCTGCTGGGCGGCAATGCGCGCGATGCGATCGCGAAGGCGCGAGGCTGCAATATGTGCCGTCCCGGCGACTGCCGGCGCGAAGCGGCTCGCATAATTGCCGGACGCGATCGACCAGGCATCCTTGCCGGTGTCGATATCTGTGATGACGCGGATGTCGTTCGGCTTCAATCCGAGGACATCGGCGACGACCTGCGCCAGTACCGTGCGGTGCCCCTGCCCTTGCGGCACGGAAGCGACATGCACGCTTACCGAGCCGACAGGGTCGATGCTGATAGTCGCCGTTGCCTGCGCGCCGTTCTTCGGACCGGCTTTCTTGCGCTCGGCCGACTTTAGGACGGCGGTGATGTAGCCCATGTTGGAGACGCTCGGCTCGACGATCGCGGTGTAGCCGATGCCATAAAGCCGGCCTTGTGCGCGTGCCGCGTCTCGACGTACGACGAGCTCGGCGTGGCCGCCCTGTTCGAGCGCTTTTTCCATCGCAATCCGGTACTCGCCGGAGTCTAGGATCGCGCCTGCGGCGGCTTTGTACGGAAAGGCTTCGGCCGGCACGAGATTGGCCCGGAACACGTCAATGGAATCGAGCCTCAGTTCAACCGCGATGCGCTGCACCAGCCGCTCCAGGGCATAGTAAACCTGCGGCCCGCCGAAGCCGCGGTTCAATCCGCTCGGCGTTTTGTTGGTGAGCACGACACGGTTGCGGATCGCGACATGCCGAATCGCATAAGCGCCTGTCATGTTGCCGTGCATGCGATAGAGTGTTGCCGGCTCGGGCGCGCGCAAATTGGCGCCGCAATCCTCGATCTGATCCCAATCCAGCGCGGTAATGCGGCCGTTCGCTTCGACGGCTGCGACAAGTTTTGTGACGCGGTTAGTCGCCGAGACTGCGCCGGCCAAGTTTTCCAGCCGGTCTTCGATCCATTTCACCGGCCGGCCGGCCACGCGTGAAGCAGCAGCAATCAGGATGATGTAGGGAAACACGCCCTGCTTGACGCCGAAGCTACCCCCGGAATCGGGCGGTGTGCGCAGGCGCAAGCGATTGCCGGGAACCTTCAGCGCCCGTGAGATCACCGCATGGATGCTGAACGGGCCCTGGAAGTTGGCGAGCACATCGTAGGCGTCGCTGCCCGGATCGTATTCGGCAAGGACGCCGTAAGTCTCGATCGGCGTGCAGCTGTTCCGGGGATAGCGCACCTTGATCGCGATGCGGTGCGGCGCCTCGGCGAATGCGCGCTCGGGATCGCCGTAGCGGAAGGAGCGCTCGCTCGCGAGATTGCTACCGAGCGATGGGTGTAGGATCGACGCGTCTTCTGCGAGTGCGCGCACCGGATCGACAATGGCCGGCAGCGGCTTGTACTCCACCTCGATCAGATCAAGCGCGTCTTCGGCGAGATAGCGGTCGAGCGCGACGACGATTGCAACGGGCTCGCCGACATAGCGCACACGTTCGGTGGCGATTGGCCAGCATTCGAGCGGCGCCTTGACGCCGACCACCATGCTGGACGTCAGCCGCTTGATGTCGGCGCCGGTGAGCAGGGCGGCGACGCCCGGCGCGGCAAGTGCCTCCGCGACCTCGATGCCGGCAATTTCGGCATGCGCATGCGGCGAGCGCAGGATCGCGGCATGTAGCGTGCCGGGCCGCACTCCGAGATCGTCGATAAAGCGGCCGCAGCCGCTCAGCAGCGCCGCATCTTCGACACGGGGCAGCGAGCGACCAACCCAGCTCTCACCCTGAACGTCCACCGGCGCGACTATCCTCTCCGAGGCGCTCTGCGGCGCTTGCGGGTGGAGTTTCGCGCAATCGGGATCGCTTTGCGATGCCTCGCGATCTCACGGCTTACCAACGCGTCTCAAAATCGGCAGCGTCAGTGGCAGCCCTGTCCTGCCGGGGCATTGCGGTCCAAGGCGACGCTGCGGAATTCGCTCGGACAGGAGCCGGCGTGATCGCGGAAAAACCGGGTGAAATGCGCGGGTGCGCTGAACCCGAGACGATCGCTAATCACGGCGAACGATTCTCTCCCTCCCATAACTGCCGCAACCGCGAGTTCCATCCGCAGCATGTTTAGGAACACCCGGGGCGGGACACGGATCGAACTCTCAAACCTGCGGAAGAATTGCGCGCGGGAAAGGCCCGAGTCTCGGGCGAGCGCCTCCATGTCGCGGATTTCTCCCGGTGTGCTTCGCATGAGCTCAATCGAGCGGCGGATTCGCGGGTCGACGACACCATGTTGGGCCAGCGCGCGCGGCGATGTCGAGATCGTCTGCCATGGCGTGAAGCGCTCGATGACGGCGATCATGAGATCGGCAAGCAAGGCTTCGTGTTCGGCCGCAGCTTCCGGCGCATTCACCATGGCGGCGGCTAGATCGTCTCGAAGCTTGCGAATGCGCGGTGACAATTCACCGATGGCCCGATCGAAGAAACCCGGCGCGCCGCTTGCCACCCAATTGGGTCGGAACCTCGTGAGCCAGCTCGGCTCGATGTAGAGAGCGAGGATAATCGTTCGCGGCCGGCGCGGATCATGCGCATAGGCGTGTGGCTCCCACGTGTTGATGAGCACCGCGTTCGTGTCGGTGAGCGGGGCGAGGGCATCGCGCACCGCGAATTGCGTGTCGGCGCCTTCGACCTTAAGGAGAACATGACAATGCGGATGCGCATGGCGCACCAGCTGCCGGTCCATATCAAGCAGGGCTACGCGGCCGAAGACACCATGGGCCACGCGAAGGGCGTTGGACATCCCAGAACTTGCCAGAAACTCCTCAGCAAGCACTAGCGCAGTCGGCGAGAGACGCAAGACATGCGGGCTCAGCCTATAATCCAAATCAGCGGGGCCAGGTCACGGGCGAGCCAACTTTTCCGCAAGCGCGGAATGGATGGCGTGGATCAGCTGCATACAGTCGCTCCCAGGCTCACCGCTTGTGAATAGCCGGACAGCATGTGTGAGATTGGCGAGGCTCGCTTCGGCTGGATCGTCACCCTTTGGGCGGCGGTTGCTTGCGAGCGCTTCGAGCCGCAGGAGCTCGATTCGTTCGGATTCCAACTCGACCGCTTTAATCCGGGTCCGCAATTCCTCCGTCGCTGTGGACGGCGCGGGCAACGGCCCCGACTTCAAAGTTCGACGAACCATGCGGAGCGGGCGTACAATCTCGTCGCGCCAAGCAGCGATACCCACAACCAACTCGCCGAGCTCGGCACCTGCCACTCGGTCGCCGCGAACGGCTCCGAGCCAAGCAGCAAAGAGCACGACGTTAACATCGCAGCCGTGGTGATCCTGAAGGGCGAGGCAAGCGTCGGCCACCCCGGGCGTGCGATAGAGATCGATCGCAAAATCCCAGAGTCCTTCGCCCGGCTGCGAATGTGCCAGGCCGCTCGTCGTCATTGCACCCCCCCACTACAAGCGATTGTTCCACTTGAGGAACGAACAACCACCCAATAATGCGCTTCCTGCCGATCTGCGCCATTGGTACGCATGGGATTGGGCAGGCGGGGAAAGCTCCGCCTCCTCCACCCGCGATTTGATCAGAGGGGACGCATGCAGGCAGGTGAACCGGCTGCTGCACGCGATGCCGTGCTGCGGCGCTTGATGCATCCGAAATCGGCGGCGATCGTCGGCATGTCGTCCAAGGCGAACACCGCCGGCCACGCGGTTTTGCGCAACTGGCTCGTCAACGAATTTTCCGGTGACATCCATCTCGTCGGCCGCAGCGGCGGCGAGATCGAGGGCATGCAGATCAGGACCGACATCGGGCAATTGCCCGAGGGGATCGACGTCGCCGTCCTGACGCTGCCGGCCGCCGGCGTCGGCGAGGCGCTGGCCGGCTGCGCCGCGCGCAGGGTCGGCGCGGCGATCGTGTTTGCCTCCGGCTTCGCCGAGGTTGGGGAGGAGGAACGCGGCGAGCAGGAGCGGATCGGCCGGCTCGTGTGCGAGAGCGGCCTTTCCGTCGTCGGGCCGAATTGCATCGGCTACACGAATTTCGTCGATGGCTTCACCGTCGCCTTCGCCAGCGTCAACAGGGTGCCGCGCGTCCCGCCCGGAACAGCCGACGGGATCGCGATCGTGGCGCAGAGCGGCGGCCTCGGCAATCATTTCCGGCTCGGCCTCGACTCGCGCGGACTTGCCGTCACCTACACGATCTCGACCGGCAATGAGATGGACCTTGGGCTTGGCGATTTCGTCGAATATTTGCTCGCCGACAATGCCACCCGCGTGATCATGATCTATGCCGAACATATCCGGCAGCCGGCGGCATTTCTGTCGGCGGCGCAGCAGGCGCAGGTCGTCGGTAAGCCGATCGTACTCATGCATCCCGGCCGCAGCGCGCGGGCGAAAGAGGCGGCGAAATCCCATACCGGGGCGCTCGCCGGCGATCATGCGGTCATGCGCGCGAAGCTCGAGCGCGCCGGAATCGTCATTGTAGACACGCTCGACGAAATGCTCGACGTGAGCGAGCTTCTCGCGCGCTATCCGCGGCCGAAGCCCGGCGGGCTTGGCGTCGTCACGTTTTCCGGTGCGTTCTGCGGGATTGCCCATGATTTCTGCGAGAATCTCGGCGTTCCGGTGCCGCCGCTGTCGCCTGAAACCGAGACGCATCTGAAGCCGCTTGTGCCGTCCTTCATCCCGCCGAAGAACCCGCTCGACCTCGGAACGCAGCCGCTGTGGCAGCCCGAAATTGTCAATATCGGCGTCGCCGCGCTGCTCCGGGACCCGGCGATCGGCGGTATTGCGATTTCCATTCCCGGCGGCGCGCCTGCGAATGCAAATGGTTATCTCAAGCACATTATCGCGGCGAAGCAGATGAGCGAGAAGCCGCTGGCGTTGGCGATGCTCGGCGATGCCTCGACGCTACCGCCGGACTTCATCCAGACGGCACGCGAGAACAGGATCGTGCTCTCGCGCTCCTCGGACCGTACGCTGCGCGCCATGGCGCACGTGATCGCGCGCGGCAATCACAAGCACGTACCGGAAGAGACCGCGCCGCAGCCCTTCGCGCCGATGCCGAAATTGACCTCAGGCGTGCAGCCCGAATGGCGGGGCAAACAGGTCCTTGCCGCCGCCGGCATTCCGATCCCGCGCGGCGGATTGGCCGAAAGCGTCGATCAAGCGGTCGAGATTGCGCAGCGCATCGGCTTCCCCGTGGTGATGAAGGCGCAGGCCACGGCGCTCGCGCACAAGACCGAAGCCGGCGGCGTGCTCCTCAGTATCGCCGACGCCGACGGCGTGTGGAAAGCCTGGCAGACGCTCCTCGACAACGTCCAGCGCGCGCAACCGGAACTGCGTCTCGATGGCATTCTCGTCGAGAGCATGGCGCCGCGCGGACTGGAGCTGGTCATCGGCGCGCGGCGCGATCCGCATTGGGGGCCGATCGTTCTCATCGGCTTAGGCGGCATCCTGGTCGAAGCCCTGCAGGATGTGCGCCTGATCGCGCCGGAAGCGTCGGAAGACGAAATCCTTGCCGAACTCGACAAGCTAAGGACATCGAAATTGCTGCACGGTTTCCGCAACATGCCGCCCGCCGACGTGCGCGCCGCGGCACAAGCGGCGAGGTCAATCGGCCGGCTCATGTTGACGCAGCCCGCAATCGAAGAAATCGATATAAACCCGCTGATGGTCCATGCGCGTGGGCAAGGCGCGACCGCGCTCGACGCCCTGATTGTTACACACTGATTTGAAGGCGAGACCAAATGTCGGCCGAAATGATCACCTATGAACTCGAGGGCGATATTGCGCTCATCGGCCTGAACCGGCCGGGCAAGCGCAACGCGATGAACGACACCGTGATCGCCCTCTTACGCGACGCCGTTATCCGCGCCGGCGAAGAGGCGGATTGCGGCGTGATTTTTGGCCACGGCTCGAATTTCTCGGCCGGACTCGATTTGAGCGAGCTCGCGTCCCGCCTTGCACCGGACGCGCAGCGCCCGCGCAAGCGCAAGCCGCACACGTGGCACACGTGCTTCGACGCGATCGCGCGCGGCACGATTCCGTTCGTCGCGGCGCTGCATGGCGCAACAATCGGCGGCGGACTGGAACTTGCCGCGGCAGCTCACATCCGTGTTGCCGACGAAACAACCTTCTTCGGTCTGCCGGAAGGCCAGCGCGGCATCTTCGTCGGCGGCGGCGGCACGGTGCGCGTGCAGCGCATCGTCGGCTATGCGACCATGGCGGACATGATGCTGACCGGGCGTCTGCTCGATGTCGAAGAAGGCCGGCAGGTGCGCCTTGCGCAATATGTGGTGAAACCCGGCGAGGCTCTCGCGAAAGCCAGGGAAATTGCACACCAGATCGCCCAGAACACGCCGAACACGAACTGGATGATCACCAACGTGCTGCCCCGCGTCAACGATCTCTCGCACGACGACGGCCTGTTCATGGAATATCTAAATACGTCAATGGCGCGACCGCCGGAGACGCTGGAGCGGCTGAAAGCATTCCTGGAAAAAAGAGCGAAACCGCTCGCCCCGCCGGAGCGAGACGGCTCGGAGCTCAAATCGGGAGAAGAAAAATGCAGGGTGTTAATCGCCGCGATCTTCTGAGGTCGAGCCTCGGCGCCGGGGCGCTTGCACTCACGCCCGCAGGCAATCTCCTCGCGCAAGCCGGTCCGACAGCGCGATGGGCGTTCCTCACGCCCGGTTTCACCGTGCTTGTCGTCCAGTACATCGCGGCGAAGAAACTCATCGAGAAGAACGCTGCGCCGCTCGCGTCGCCGACCGAATATTCCGCCGTCTCGACCTATTATAACGATTTCGTCGCCGGCAATGTCGATGTCTGCATCGGCAGCTGGGATGTTTTCGCCGCCCGCTACCAGGCCGGCGTGCCGATCCAGCTGCTTTGCACGATCACCACCGCCGACATGATCTTCATCATCACCGGCGACAAGAGCGTCACCAAGGTCGAAGACCTGCGCGGCAAGACCGTAGCCGCGGCGCAATCGACCGGCACGTTCCGGATGATCTCGGCGCTTATCAAGGATTACTACGGGATCGAGCTCGGCAAGGACGTCGCCATCCAGGGCGTCGACAATCCGGCAGCGGCTGTTACCCTCGTCATGGCCAACAGAGCCGAGGGCGGTCTCTCCTGGGAGCCGAATATCAGCGCGGCGTTGAAGCGGCAGCCGAGCCTGCGCACCGTATTCAATGCCGGGGAAGCCTATCGGGAACGCACCAAGCTCGATCTGCCGTATTTCGGCGTCGCCGTCCGTTCGGAATGGGCCAGGCAGAATCCGGATGCAACACGCCGCATCCGCCAGACTTTTGCCGACTGCATATCGGGCATCAACGCCGATCCGGATGACGCGGTGAGGGTCGCCGGCAACGGCTCGGGCTTCCCACCTGACGTCATGGCAGACGCGCTGAAATCACGCCGCTTACGTTTTCGCTTCGGCTCGATGGCGGACCCGGCAGAGCAACAGAGCATACTCAAGGCGGGCGAATTCATGCAGCGCAACGGGCTTCTGTCGAAGCCGCTCGATCAGGGATTTTTCGCGACGCTCTAACTGCGCCTCCGCAAAGGAATTCCGGGTAGAGGAGCAGCCACATTCTTCCTGCGTCCTGCAAGTTCATTGCTGGAACTTGCCACGTCGCTGAGGTCCCTGAGCTTGATATCGTCGGATGCCAGAAACTCGGTGACGTGATCGAGGAACACCTTGGTCTTGCGCGGCAGATAGCGCCCCGCAAAAAAGGTCGCTGATGCTTCGAGAGCGGGAATCTGCCGGTCGAGCATGATGCGAACCAGCCGGCCGCTCTTCACGTCATTGCGGCACATCACGTTCGGCAGCACGCCTACACCGATGCCGCTGATCACGAATTCGCGCGCCACACCGATATTGTTGACGAGAACGCGCGCCTCGCGGCGTTGCGCCCCCCTGTTCGCCTGCGTCCAGATACCCTCGGCAAGTTGCTGCTCGGTCAGAACGCATTCGTGCTCGTCAAGCAGATTTATCGTCGGCGCCTTGCGGGCGAGATATTCGGGGCTGGCATAGACGCCGCGCGTCAGCGCCGACAGACGCCGGAACGGCAGGTCCGGGTTCAACAGCCGGCCGAGATGGATCGCCACGTCGTAGCTTTCTTCCGACACGTCCACCCAGCGGCCGTTGACATGGATTTCGAGATCGATCGACGGATATTGCTCCGCGAAGGACGCCATGGCGCGGCTGAGCCAGCCGATGCCGAAGTCGATCGGCATGCTGACGCGCAAGCGGCCTTTGAGGCTCGTGCGCATCTGCGTTGCCTGCAGTCCCGCATCTTCGATTTCCGCGGCAATGCGCGCGCAGTGATCCTGCAGCCTGAGCCCCTCTTCCGTGACCGTGATCCGGCGGTTGCGCCGCTTCAGTAACGCCGAGCCGACCTGGCTTTCGAGATGCTGGATCTTGCGGCTGACGGTCGACTTCGGCAGGCCGAGCGTTCGCGCGGCCTTCGTGATGCTCTGCGCGTTCACAACCTCGAAGAAAACGAGGAGTGCATTGAGGTCGATGTTCATCTGGGCTCTCCGGCGCGGAGTCTTGCATCGTTCCAAAATTGGAACAAGCCCTCCGACGAAACCGCGCTAGGAACGTAGCGACGGGCTTTGCTAGTCTTAGACAAAGAAGATCAGGCGACGCGCCCATCGCACCGCGCCGACCTGTTCCCATCGGGAGGTAAGGCTTGCATCTCCGCTGGAGACATCGATCTGCTCTCCGCAAATGGCAGACAGGGAAGCCGTGAACAGCGGCGACACACCACCGAGCGTAGTTACGCCGGCGTCATCGCGCGTGCAGATGCAATCGGTTCTGCCGGTTCGCAAGACTACGACGGAAGGGCAGCGCGACGTCCTCGCGACGATACTCGTCGTCATTGCCATGCTTACCGCGATGCAGATCGCCAGCGCTTACGTGCCCGACTACGTCATGCCGGCGCCGCTCGCCGTGCTCGCGGCGACGAAGGACCTGCTCTTCTCCGACAAGACGCACATCCTCGTCACCCTGGCGCGGCTGACCGGTGCGGTCGCTTTCTCGATGGTCATCGGCGTCGTGATCGGCGGCGCCATGGGCACGATCGGGTTCATCCGGCCAATTTTGCGCGCCATCATCGTGATCGATACCGGCATTCCCGCTCTGTCATGGATGCTGGTCGCCGTCTTCTGGTTCCGCGATGCGGAGATGCGGATATTCTTCATCCTCACCGTGATCCTGCTGCCGTTCTACGCGCTCAACGTCTATGAAGGCATTCGCGCGTTGCCCCGCGATCTCATCGATATGGTCGAAAGCTTCCGGCCATCACGCTGGCAGGTGCTTTACTATCTCGTCATCCCGCACATCGTTCCCTACATCTTTCTCACGACCAAATCGGTGATCGGTTATGCGATCCGCATGGCTGTATTCGCCGAACTGATCGCATCCGCAATCGGCATCGGATCGCGCATGAACTTGGCGCAATCGACGTTCCGCATCGATCAGGTCTTTGCCTGGACCTTCCTGCTGGTCGTCCTGAACATCGCGCTTCAGGCAGCAGTCTCGGCGTTCGAGAAGGTCGCGCTCAAATGGCGCCCTGAGGTGAAGGTGCGATGACGAGCGGGCGTCTGATTGAAGTCCGCAACGTGCGCAAGAGCTTCAACGGTTTTGTCGCGGTCGAGGATCTGAGTTTTGGCGTCGACGAAGGCGAGATCGTTGCCCTGCTTGGACGAACGGGTGCTGGCAAGAGCACCGTGCTCAATCTGGTCATGGGAACGATCAAGCCCGATTCTGGCGAGATCAGCGTCGCCGGCCATGACCCCTACAGCGAGTTCGGCGCACTGCGCGGCCGCATTGCGGTCAGCTTCCAGACCGATCGGCTCTTGCCTTGGCGCACGGCGATCGAGAATGCCGAACTCGGCCTGCTGATCCTCGGCGTCAACAAAGCCGAGGCGCGCCGGCGGGCGCAGCGATGGCTTGACCGCGTCAAGCTGACCGGAGCCGAGAACAAGTATGTGCATGAGCTCTCGGGCGGCATGCGGCAGCGCGTCTCGCTCGCGCGTGCGCTCGCGGTCGATCCCGCCATCGTCTTCCTCGACGAGTCCTTCAGCCAGCTCGATCATGTCACGTCGCGCGCGTTGCGCGGCGATTTCCACCGCATCGCGCGCGAGTTCGGAAAAACCTGTCTGCTCGTCACGCATCGCATCGACGACGCGCTTGAGCTGGCTGATCGCGCGCTGGTCCTGACGCAGGGCACCCGCGTCGTTTGCACCGAGGCGATCACGCAGACGACGCGAGCCGATCCCGACGCGCGCAAACAGTCACATGACCGGATCGCCGCGGCGATGGGTGACATCGAGGACGGCGGACAAGACGCAGAATACGGGGTCTCCTGATGGTGGGGTCGAATATCGTCATAGCCGGATATTCGGAGACGAAGATCGTCTTCAAAAGCGGGCGCAGCGCTTACGACTTTGCCGGGGAAGCATTTGCCTCGCTGCTGGAGCGGACTGGCGTGGGGAAGGACGAGATTGACGGTCTCTCGGTGACGCTGGCGTTGAGCGAAGCCGGCAATCCGTTCTTCACCGTTTACATGGCGGATGCGCTGGGCTTGACCCCGACATGGCTCAATGCCGGCGCGATCGGCGGCTGCTCGGCAACGGGCGGCGTTGCGCGCGCCGCTTCCGCCATCCGCGACGGTATGTGCAAAATCGCGGTGGTGTTGTCGGCCGATGCGCCGAGCACCGCGTGGCGCGCCAATTACGGTGCCTATCGCAGCGAATTCCAGGATCCGCCCGGCGTACAGGGCCCGCCGGCCACGTTCGGGCTGTTGATGAGCCGCTATCAGCACCAGTACGGGCTGAAAGCGGAAGCGCTGGGAAAGATCGCCATCACGCAGCGCGAACATGCGCTTGCCAATCCCAACGCGCTCGACAAATTCAAGAAGCCGCTGACGATGGATGAGTACATGAGTTCGCGCATGATCGCAGACCCGTTGCGCGTGCTCGACTGCGTGATGTTCTGCGATGGCGCCAATGCTTTCTTGGTCATGGGCGAGACCGAGGCGCGTGCGCGCGGACTGAAGAAGATGGTGCGTCCGAAAGCCTATGCGGAAGTGACGAATTTTGCCGGCAACGAATCGTGTCCCGATATCACCGAAAGCGGCTTTTGGAAGATCGCGCCGGAACTTTATCGCAAAGCCGGAATGACACCGGCGGAAATCAGGATGTTTCAGCCCTACGACGATTTCACCATCGCCGTGCTGATGCAGATGGAAGCCTTCGGCTTCTGCGGGCGCGGCAAAGGATCGGATTATATCCTTGCGACCGACCTCTCCCATCGCGGCACGCTGCCGCTCAATACCGGCGGCGGACAGATTTCCGCGGGCCAACCGGGACTGGCCAGCGGCGGCTTGAACCTCGTCGAAGCCGTGCGCCAGATGTTCGGCGAGGCTGAAGGACGCCAGATCGGCGATCCGAGCACGGCGCTTGTTACCGGCATCGGTGTCATTCCGTATGGCCGCAACTGGGGCACCAGCGCCGCGATGATCCTGGAGGCCGCCAATGCCTGACGTAAGCCGCCCCGTCCCGCAGCCGGATGTCTACGTGCCGACGAAACCTTTTTGGGCGGGTGCGCGCGCCGGCAAGCTGATGCTGCAATTCTGCAGGGACACGAACCGCTTCCAGCATTATCCGCGGCCAGTCAGCATCTATACCGGCAGCCGTAATCTCGAATGGCGCGAAGTCTCGGGCAAAGGGCAGATCTATGCCTGCACAATTATACGCATTCCGGGACCGGGAAGCGAAGGACGGCTACCACTCAGCGTCGCAACTGTGGAACTCGATGAAGGCGTGCGCATCATCGCCAACATCATCGGCAGCAATCCGGAAGAGGTGAAGATCGGACAACGTGTTGTCTTGGCGTGCGACTATCTCGATGGCAACACGCCGTACCCGGCGTTCAAGCTCGTCTAGTGTTGTATCGCCGCCTTAGAGCTTGGGCTATTGCTCACCCTTTCCGGCTGCATCGGAGTCAGTCCCGCGCGGTTTATGCCAAGGCCTTCCGAATAGAAGCTGCCGTCGATGCGCTTCGCTGTCCACAATTCGCGATCGGCACGATATCGCTCAGGCAAGAATTGGGCAAACCATCATTCTGACAGGCAATCTAACCACTTGAAAACATTGGCGCGCCCAAGGGGAATCGAACCCCTGTTTTCGCCGTGAAAGGGCGACGTCCTGGACCGCTAGACGATGGGCGCTGAGCGAAGATGCCGAAGGCAATCGGAACGGCGCGGACATTAGTGTCGCCTCACCGCGCTGGCAAGAACATCAGGCGCGGCCAAGACCCGCGCCGGCGATATCAAGAACGCGCAACCTGACGCGCTCGCCGCCGCCCCAGCGGTCCAGCGTGAGATGGCCGGCGACATGCGCGCGCTCGCCACGCGCAGCAAGGATCGCGTCACCGAGCGGGCGCCCGACCGCACCGAAAGCGAAAGCCTCGAGAGAGCCGCCATCGTCGCCGCGAAGACAG
>JAXDNH010000089.1:0-5126 GCA_034669525.1 Methylobacteriaceae bacterium
GCTGGCTAGCCAACCGGTTCAATTTGCGCACCGAGCTCGGCGCCTATCTCGACCCGCTCGCCGACAAAATGCTGCTCATCTCGATCTACGTGGCGCTCGCGGCCTCCGACACCGTCCCGGCGACGATCGCGATCCTGATCGTTTTCCGCGATCTCATGATCATCGCTGCCTTCCTCGTCTCGTGGATTATGGGGAAGCCGGTAAAAGTGCGCCCGCTCTTCGTCTCCAAAGCAAACACGGTGGCGCAGATCGCATTCGCCGCTTTGGTGTTGGGCGCCAAGGCTTTCGGCGTGAAACTCGGCCTCTGGTTTGACGCTGGTTTGGGGATGGTGGCCGCATTGACGTTGGCCTCCGCCGCTGCCTATCTGTGGCAATGGATCAGGCACATGGGTCTGTGACCACGGGGCCTGTGATGACGGGCCCGGCCATCGTCGAAACGATCGTCGTTGCACCCGGGTCCGGTACGGCAGCCGACGAGTTCCGCTTCGCCTGGCACTTCGGTTTTTGGGCGCTGATCCTTGCCGCAACCATTCTTTTCATCTGGCTCCTGAGCGGCATTCTTCTGCCGTTCGCCGCTGGGATCGCGCTCGGCTATCTGCTCGACCCGGTCGCCGACCGCCTGGAACGGGTCGGCTTCTCGCGTCTCGGCGCCGCGCTGCTCATCCTGGTCGCGTTCGGGATCGCCTTCGCGCTCATCCTGTTTTTGCTCGTGCCAATTCTCAGTCATCAGCTGATGGCCTTCGTTGGGGCGCTTCCCGGCTACGTCGCGAAACTCCCGCAGTTTGCGAGCGAGCTGAGCAGCCGCGCGACTGAGGGCTACGGAGCCCAGGTTCTCGAGTGGCTCGGTCTCAGCGGCGGATTCTCCCCGGCGGACGTGCAGAAGACTGTCGGCGATCTTGTCGGCCAGGGCGTGACATGGCTCGGCGCGTTTGCGCGCTCGCTGCTCTCCGGCGGCACCGCGCTCCTCGGCATCCTTTCGCTGCTCGTCGTGATGCCCGTCGTCGCCTTCTACATGCTTCTCGACTGGGACCGGATGATCGCCACGCTCGACACCCTGATCCCGCCGCGAAACCGGGCCGACGTGCATGCGATCGCCCATGACATCGATCGTGCCCTCGCCGGCTTCGTGCGCGGGCAGTCGCTGGTCTGCCTTTTCCTCGGCCTCTGGTACGGCATCGGCCTATCGCTCATTCATCTGAACTTCGGGCTGTTGATCGGCCTTTCCGCCGGCGTCCTGAGCTTCATCCCTTATGTCGGATCGCTAACGGCCCTGATCCTCTCGGCAATCGTTGCCATCGTGCAGGGCTGGCCGGAATGGAAGCTGCTCATTCTGACGCTGGCGATTGTGCTCACAGGACAGTTCCTGGAGGGAAATATTCTCTCCCCGAAGCTCGTCGGCTCCTCGGTCGGCCTGCATCCGGTCTGGGTGATCTTCGCGTTGCTGGCGTTTGGGGCGCTTTTTGGCTTCACCGGGCTTATCATGGCCGTGCCGGTCGCGGCGGCCGCCGGCGTCATCCTGCGCCACTTGGTGCGGCGTTACCGGGCGAGCGGGCTCTATCTCGCCGCGGCCCAGCCGGGTGCGCCGGTCACTCGGGCGATCGAGGGCTGAGGGATGGGTGCGCGTGAACCGGCCCGCCAGCTCGTCCTCGATATCGCGCCCGAGCCTGGGTACGAGGAGGAGGATTTCCTCGTCTCCAGTTCCAATGAGGCTGCCCACGCGGCGATCGGCCTTTGGCCGGATTGGCCCGACCGGACGCTTGTGCTTGTCGGCCCGCCCGGGGCCGGCAAAAGCCATCTCGGCGCGATCTGGGCGCGGCGTGCCGGGGCGCCGGTCGTCTCGGCCAGTGTCTTTGCCGACGCTGACCTGCCGGCATTGGCTACCCGCCGGCACGTTCTCCTCGAAGACGCCGATCGTCTCGGGGCCGAGCAGGCCCGGCTCTTCCATCTCCTGAATCTTCTTTGGGAGACCGGCGGTTCGCTTCTCCTGACCGCCACGACATTCCCCAACCTGTGGGGATTTCAGCTGCCTGACCTCATTTCGCGGCTCAGGCGGGCAATGGTCGCAGAAATCTTTCGCCCCGACGATGACCTCATCCGTGCCATCCTTGTTAAGCTTCTGGTCGAACGTCAGCTGACGATCGACATTAGTGTCATAGATTACGTGCTAACCCGGCTCGAGCCGACGCTCGACGCCATGCGCGGCCTCGTTGACAGCCTCGATCGCGAGGCGTTGTCGCGGGGGCGAAGGATCACCCGGCCGATCGCGGCCGACGTTTTGGGGAGCCTGCAAGCGGGCCAGGAAGGCTAGGTTCGACGTGACGCGGCATGTGCAGGACGATCTCGCGGCGACCCGCATCGGCGCGGACATTTCCGTCATGGACGGGCTCGATCTGACGGAGCCGCCGGAAGAGCTCGCATCCTCACCGCATCGTTTCATCAACCGCGAACTTTCCTGGCTCGAATTCAACCGGCGCGTCCTCGAGGAGTCTTCCAACCGCAATCACCCGCTGCTCGAGCAGGTACGGTTCCTCTCGATCTCGGCCAATAATCTCGACGAGTTCTTCATGGTGCGTGTCGCGGGTCTGCGCGGCCAGGTACGCACCGGCCTCCTGGCGCCTTCGCAGGAGGGAATGACGCCGGCCGAGCAACTCGCCAAGATCCGCGAACGCGTCGTCCTCCTGGTCCAAGAACAGCTCAAGCGCTGGCGCGATCTGCGCGTCGATCTCGGCGCGGCGGGAATTGCCATCGTCGAGGGCGGCGAGGTGAGCAAGACCGAGCGCGAATGGCTCGAAGACCATTTCCTTCTGCACGTTTTCCCGGTGCTGACGCCGCTGGCCGTCGATCCCGCCCATCCCTTCCCGTTCATCCCCAATCTCGGCTTCACGCTCGCCTTCGAGCTGGTGCGGCCCGGCGACCGCAAGACGCTGCGCGCGCTCGTACGCGTGCCGAGCAAGATCGCCCGCTTCATCCGCCTGCCGGATACGACGGGACAGGGCAAGGCCCGCTTCATCGCCGTCGAGGCGGTGATTGCGATGTTCACGCCGCGGCTTTTCCCCGGCTATCTCGTGCGCGGGCAGGGCGTCTTCCGCGTCATCCGCGACAGCGATCTCGAAGTCGAGGAAGAGGCGGAAGACTTGGTGCGGCTGTTCGAAACCGCGTTGAAGCGCCGCCGCCGCGGGTCGGTGATCCGGCTCGAAGTCGATTCTCACATGCCGGAGGATCTGCGCGCCTTTGTCGCCGAAGAATCCGATGTCGAGACGGAAGACATATTCCTCATCGATGGCATGCTGGCGTTGAAGGATTTGTCCGAGCTCGTCGCGCTCGAGCGGCCGGATTTAAAATTCAAGACGTTCAATCCACGCTTTCCCGAGCGCGTGCGCGACAATGGCGGCGACTGTTTTGTCGCCATCAAGCAGAAGGACCTCGTTGTCCATCATCCCTACGAATCTTTCGACGTGGTCGTGCAGTTCCTCTCACAGGCCGCGCGCGATCCGAATGTGCTGGCGATCAAGCAGACGCTTTACCGCACATCATCCGATAGTCCTATCGTCCGCGCGCTCGTCGAAGCAGCGGAGGCCGGCAAATCGGTCACCGCGCTTGTCGAGCTCAAAGCGCGTTTCGATGAAGAGGCGAATATCCGCTGGGCGCGCGACCTCGAACGCGCCGGCGCGCAGGTCGTCTTCGGTTTCATCGAGCTAAAGACGCACGGCAAGCTGTCGCTGGTCGTGCGTCGCGAGGGCTCGTCGCTTGTCACTTACTGTCATCTCGGCACCGGCAATTATCATCCGGTGACCGCGCGCATCTACACCGACATTTCCTTCTTCACTGCCGATCCCGTCATCGGGCGCGATGTGTCGCGCGTCTTCAATTACATCACCGGCTATGCCGAGCCGGGTGGCCTGGAACGCATGGCGGTCTCGCCGATCTCGCTCAAAAAGAAGCTGCTCGGACATATCGCGCAGGAAATCGAATTCGCCAAAGCTAAAAAGCCCGCTGCGATCTGGCTGAAGTGCAACGCGCTGGTTGATCCGGAAATCATCGATGCGCTTTACGCGGCAAGCGGCGCCGGCGTGAGCATCGAGATCGTCGTGCGCGGCATCTGCTGTCTGCGTCCGGGCGTGCCCGGATTGTCCGAGAACATCCGCGTGAAGTCGATCATCGGCCGCTTCCTCGAACATGCTCGCGTTTATGCCTTCGGTGGCGGTCACGGCCTGCCGCATGCGAAGGCGCATGTCTACATCTCGTCCGCCGATCTCATGCCGCGCAATCTTGATCGCCGCGTCGAGACGCTGGTGCCGATCTTGAATCCGACCTGCCACCAGCAGGTGCTCGAGCAGATCATGGTCGCAAACCTCATCGACAACGAGCAGAGCTATCGGCTGCTTGCCGACGGCTCCAGCCTGCGCATCGAGCCGCCAAAGGGCACCGAACCCTTCAACGCGCATAAATATTTCATGACGAATCCGAGCCTCTCCGGACGCGGCAAGAGCCTCAAGGAATCCGGCCCGAAGGTTCTCTTCAAGCGGGCCGAAAGCCGACTATAACGATTTTCGGAAAGAGGCCAGAGCGTGCGCAACGTCATCGCGAGACTGTTTCCCGCGGACGGGGAACTGGGAGCAGAGCCGGCCGCGATGCCGGCGGCCGAACCTGCACCGGCAAAGCGTCCGGTCGGCATTATCGATATCGGCTCGAACTCGGTTCGCCTGGTCGCATATGAAAGCCGCACGCGCGCGCCGACGCCGATCTTCAATGAAAAAGTGCTGTGCGGTCTCGGGCGCGGACTCGTCACGACGGGCGAATTGCCGGAGGAGGGCGTCGATCGGGCGCTGAAAGCGCTCCGCCGGTTCCGCATTCTTGGCGAGTTCATGCAGCTGTCGGACATGCAGGTGGTCGCAACAGCTGCGGCGCGCGAAGCAAAGAACGGCCGTGAGTTCCTTGCTGCCGCGCAAGAGGCGATCGGCACCAAGATCGAGCTTCTATCCGGCCCGCGCGAAGCGGAACTCTCGGCACTCGGCGTGCTCTCGGCGATCTACAAGCCCGACGGTATCGTCGGCGATCTTGGCGGCGGCTCGCTCGAACTGATCAAGGTGAAGCGCTCGCGCATCGGCAAGGGCGCCTCTCTGCCG
>JAXDNH010000090.1:0-20058 GCA_034669525.1 Methylobacteriaceae bacterium
TCCTGCCGGAATTGCAGGAAGACCCGGAGACGCTGAACCGGCTGTACCTGAGGTCGCCTCTAACCGGTCAGCAGGTGCCGCTCGCGACCTTCGTTCATTGGACGACGCAGAAGGTGCGGCCGCTGTCCATCAGCCACCAGGGACAGTTTCCGGCAACGACGATCAGCTTCAACCTGGCTCAAGGAGTGTCGCTCGGCGAGGCGACGCAGGCGATCGACAATGTGATACGCGATCTCAATGTTCCGGCTTCTCTCACCGGCGCTTTCCAAGGCAATGCGGCGGCGTTCCAGGATTCGCTGAAGAGCGAACCTTATCTGATCACCGCGGCGCTCATCGTCATCTACATCATCCTCGGCATGCTCTATGAGAGCACGATTCACCCGCTAACCATTCTCTCGACGCTGCCGTCGGCGGGACTCGGCGCGGTGGCGACACTGATGCTGTTCGGCTTCGATTTCAGCCTGATCGCGCTTATTGGCATCATCCTTCTCATCGGCATCGTCAAGAAGAACGGCATCATGATGGTCGATTTCGCGATCCACGCCGAGCGCGATCGCGACATGACGCCGGAGGAATCGATCCGCGAGGCGTGCCGTTTGCGCTTCCGCCCGATCATGATGACGACGATGGCGGCCATCCTCGGCGGCGTACCGCTGATGCTCGGCACCGGTACGGGCTCGGAACTTCGCCAGCCGCTCGGCTATTGCATGGTCGGCGGACTTATCGTCAGCCAGGCGCTCACATTGTTCACGACGCCGATCGTTTATCTCTACCTCGACCGGCTATCGAACTGGCTGCAGGGCACGAAGCACGACCAGGAGACGCATGTGCCGGCGCCGGAAGAGAGCGTGCGGCCCGCGGCGTAAACGCATCACTCCTACAGCCCCTCTGTCGAATAGCTTCTCGCCACCTCCGGCGTCGTCTTCCCTTGTCTACAAAGCACTTGCGCGGATGTCAGTTCGTCACGTACGTTGACGATCATGGTTGGGCGGTGAATTTGCAGACGCCTTTTCTCAGGGACGGGAGACTCGCATGGGAACGTTGGCGATCAGCATTCAGGTACCGCCTATTGGCGAACTCGAAACATCCGGTGATGAGTCGTCTCCGACGCAAGCACAAATGGATGAAGAGATGGCGGCACGAGACGGCTTGCTAAAGATTGTTTCGCCATTTCTCGACTCTCTTCCGCGCCGGCCTCCACATAGATCCGGGAACGTTTCGGGGTTTGACCTGCTCGGCGGCAAGGTATGGTCGCGGCTAAACCAATATCTGCTGCTGCTCACCGTCGATGTTGCAGATAGTCGGGTCTCCGACGAGCTTTCGAAGCTGCTGCCGCAAGGATCGAAAGTATCCGTTCTCGGCGAATTTGAATCTGTTCAGAACTCGCCCGGCGCGGCGGGGAGCTAGCGCAGATCGCGGCAGAACGATTCGGCTCTGCGAAGTCGCGAACTCTTCGCTAAACCGTGCTCGGTTTTTGCCCAGCCAAAGGGATCGCGCCACAGCTCAAACATTGCGCGCCACGCCGCGATGGTGACGAGCGCCTGGTAGGCAGGCCATAAGATGAGCCATGGCCAAAGTGCGCCGAGCTTCTGGCGACGCATTCCTATCGCAATCGCCCCGAAAATCGCCAACGTGCCGAAGAACGCGTTGAAGCACCACAGCGTGCTGTGCAGGAATTCGCCCGTACTTTGCGGCACCGGAAGCGGTTCCAGAACGATATTCCACAGAAGCAGCAGACCGAATAGGGGCCAGAAAAGTGCGCCCAGAACGGCGCTCCCGAGACCAGTCACCGTGCATATGGCGGACATAAATCCAAGTTCCTGCACGAGGCGGCGCGGATTTCGAACATTGACGAACAGCGTCTGCATCCAGCCCTTGATCCATCTCGTCCGCTGCCGCAGGAAGGCAGGAATCGCTGCAGGCACCTCTTCAAGTGTTTCCGAATTGAGCGTCCCGACCTGGTATCCGAATCTTGCGAGACGCAATCCAAGGTCGGCGTCCTCCGTGACATTCCAGGCGTCCCAGCCGCCGACCGCGCGCAAGGCTCCCGTGCGGAAGTGATTGGACGTGCCGCCGAGGGGAATCGGCAGCGCCAATCTGGCTAAGCCCGGATCAATGACTTCGAACAACGTTGCATAATCGAGCGCGTAGAGGCGCGTCAGCGGTATTATGGCGCAAACGCCACAAGAAAGAATCCCCGTCCGCTCCTAAATCGAGCGGATGAACGACCTTTCCAACAAATATGCGATGGCCGCCCTCAAAGCGCGGCGCGGTTCCATCGCCGGGCAGATTACCGACTTCGAGGCGCGCCTTCGCCGCTTGCGCGAAGCCATGGCGCATATCGACGGCACGCTGCGGCTCTTTGACGAAGAGATCGAGCCGGACTCCATCGCTCCCGTAAAGCCCTACAAGCGCGTGAAGCTCTTCGGGCAGGGCGAATTGAACCGGCTGATCTTCGCTGCCATGCGGAAGGCTGAGGGGCGTCCTATGGCGGTCCCTGAGATCGCCCGCGCCATTGTCGAGGAACTAGGCCACGGGGAAGAGGCTCAGTCCGGCATGGTGCGGCGGGTCCGGGCGAACCTCCAATACCTCTGCCGGGATCGCGGCCTGGTCCAGAAGCACGGCCAGCGATTCGATGCGAAATGGTCGCTGATTGAGTAAGGGGCGGTTTACCCTTCGCCTCTACGTCTTTAGTGCGAGATTTCCTTCCTCGCACCTCCAGAGACGAGGGCCTCAGGGCGAGCGCACCTGAGGCCCTTTTCCCTCGTCTCGGTACGCACGGGGAGCGGTTCGACGCGAAATGGTCGCTGCCCGAGTCTGAGCACCACAACCAGAACTAAGCACAAAGCTTCGCTGTTGCGGCCAAGCCACCCCCTTGAGGATGATGCGCGGCCACCCCATCTCCCTGCTAGACCGGCGCGCCCTGTGGTGGCATAGTCACAGGCGTCGCGCTCACCGCGACGCCGTAAATTCGCCGCGCCGTCAATGAACATTTTATCAACGCTGTCGTTCTAGGATTGGTCACATGCTGGTGGCTTGTCCTGGGCCGAAACCGCATATTCAGGCCAAAAGGGCCTACGGGGGGGCAGTCACATGGAGGACGAATTGGATGAATACCGAGCCTTTGTCCGAAAGGTGGCCAGCGAAGCCGGCGCCAAGTCCATCCTGAATAGGCATAAGGGACATGCGGCGGTCATCATTGCCCAAAGTCTTCGCTCAAGCCACGACGACGTTTCTTTTTTGACTGGACATCTCAACCCAGAGGTGTACGGCTCAGAAGAGGTGGTGGAGGCCGCGCGAGCGTTTCTGGACTCAAACCCGAGCGCAAGAATCAGGATACTGCACGAGGAGCCACTTGCCCCAGATCACCCTCTTCTTGCCCTGGTAAATCGTCCCGAGTATGGGGATAGGGTCTTCATCGCGCCAATTCCGGCTGCACTCCAGGAGGAGTATAGCTTCCATTTTGCAATCGGAGACGCTAAAAACCTGAGATTCGAGTCAGCGAAGACTTCATACGAAGCTGTTGTTCGTTTCGGCGACTTAGAAACGGGACAGCGGCTGCTAATGTTTTTCGACGGCCTCGAAAGGGATATTCAGAAGACCGGGGCCTCGCTAGTCGCTGCCTAGCGATTAGTCTGCGCCCCCTATCGGGGGCGCATTTGGCAGACGTTCATTTGGATGGGCTTTTGCACTTAGCTGCATTGGCCGTAGCAGTCTCCGCAGCATACGTTGGCTTCGACAAACTCGCTCGTGAGAACGATGAGATTGCGGCCGAGCTTGAGGAGATCAAAACAGACAATAGAAAATTTCTTGCGAGCGAGTTCGACATTCAGGCAAATAGCAATCCGCTTATAAAATCATCCTTGCGGATACGTGCTGTCATCGTGCTCTGCAAGGTGGCGGGTTGCAAAATTAAAACCCGCTGGTGGACTAAGCCATTTCACGTCTTGCACGCTTTCTATCACGTTCCGTTTTTCAGTTATTTCCTTGCGAGATATGACCGCCGCTTTATGCGAGTTGCATGTATCATAAGTTTCGTGAGCTTTATCTATATGGTCGGTTTACAGGTCTACAACCTAGAGACTGAGAGATACCTGATATTTAGCATTCCCAAAATACCGCTCCGAATAAATTTCGTGGTAATTGCATTTAACTTCTTCGTCTTTGTAGTAACGCTTGCCTTCGCGTCTGTTACGGCCGGGACTCATTTTGCGCCTGTCGAACTTCGCAATAGGTGCGACCGTCTAAAGAAAGTGGGAGTCACGCAACGTGATAAATGGAGCACCCAGCAGCTGAAGGAAGCAATGCGGTTCAAGGGAAAGGGCCCTTCGTCTATACTACCGCCACCGCCATCTGCGCCGCCGCCGCCGCCGCCTCCTCCTCCTTAATCTGTCATTTGACGGCATGCCGCTGCCAATATCCCGTAAAATCCGGGCTGCTTTTCTTTCGCGTTACTAGACCAGCGAGCCGCATCACCTGATCGCCGTTCGACATGCGGCGGTTATCCTCGCGCCACGTCGCCTCTTGCGCGTAGCGCAGTAAATAGATGCCAGCAATGTGGTGGTGGTGGCCGATCTCTGCCCGGCGCATGCGGCTGAAAAACTCTTCCGCCGCATTCGTGCAAGCACCGTCCTGAGAGTACGCCTCTTCATGGTTGATGCGCTTTACCTCGAAACGCGCGTGCAAGGCGTTCCACGACGGCGCTTCGTCTGCATTGAGCAGCGTGCCTTTGGCAACGCGCTTGTTGATGAACGAGATCGCTTGATCTTCGGACTTGAATACGGCCGGGATCGAATTGCCGCCGCGCTCGCGCACGATAACGACCACCTTGCGCTTGCCGGATTGATTGTAGCGGAAGCGGCGGTCGCGCCGATCTTCGCGGCGGTTCGCGGGCTTAACGTAACCGCCGAAATATCCGCCATCCACCTCGGCCACCTTACCCTCGCCGCCGATCACGCGGCCACGCAACTCTTCGGCCATCGCTTCGCGGAGCTTGTGAAGCAGGACGAAAGCGGCCTTGTAGGACACGCTCAGGTCACGCGAGAGGGCAAGGGCGCTCTTGCCCTTGACCTCATTGCAGAAGATCGCAATGGCCGCGAGATAGCCGCGTAAGGGCAGCTTATGCGAGGCGAAGAGCGTCCCGCTGGTAATGCTGAAATCCTTCCGGCAGGCGCGGCAGCGGAAGCGTGGAGCACCTTTCGCTCGGCGGCAGCCGTAAGCGTTCAACCCACCGCAAGACGGGCAGACCGGCTCGCCTTCGGTATCGGGCCAGCGGACCCGGCGGAACATGGCCTCGGCTTCCTGATCGGAAAGCGAGAACACCTGAGCTAGGCTCAGGGTCTTTGCCGCTTTGGAGAGGAGGAAATGCTGGGACACGGGAGGCGTTCTCGAATGTGAGAACGTTCTACCGGATGCGATACCATTGTCAATATCAAATTCTCATATATGATACCTAAATCGACAATTCGAGAACCGGAGCGGCTATGGGATGGGCCAAGAGTGAAAAGGAATGGGCGGAACGGGCCGCTCGGCACCTTAAGGCCGAGTTGAAGCGGGCCGATCTCACCTATGAGGAGCTAGCGGAAAAGCTCAAAGAGCACGGGTTTGCCGAGACAAAGGCGAGCATCGCAAACAAGCTGGCACGGGCCACGATTCCAGCGTCGTTTTTTCTTGCCGCGATGGCCTGCATTGGCATCGCTGAGATCGCGATAGAGGATATTTAGCGCGGTGCAGATTCTGCGAATTCGCAGTTGTCGAGATTCAAAACGTAGGGTTCAATTCTGTTAATCTGACCTTCTATGCTTATGGGGTCTCCCTGTTTCAAGATTTTAAGACGATCAATGTCCTTCGGGTTTCTAAAAAGGCAATAAATGCTCCCTCTTCCACTTTTCTCGAAGGAAACATGAACAAAGTACCCGTTGAATGCCCCTACGTTCCCCAAGGGCTCTGTAATCCGAATCCACTGTCCGATACGATCTTTTGTTAATTCTGTCGCCTGCATGGTGGTATTCTGCTCAAAGAAACCCAGCAGCCGTTCTGGTGTAAGTTCTGGCGGGACAAATACTCTCCGTTTCTCTTCGGGTGTCTTTGCTCCAGGCTCGACGGGTGCGTTAGATTGAGCCTCTTTGCTCGGCTCGGGGGGTTTTGAGGTGAAAAACCAGATAGCGCAAAGCACAAACCCGGTTCCGAAGAAAATCATTCCAACAAGCGGAACCATCCGTCTTTTTGCCCCTGCTCGCTCGGCTTCCCGTTCGCCCTTGATCGCGATTACGCTAGCGGTCCCTAGAAGTAAAAGCGCCAAAAACAGGTTGACGTAAAAAGCCCCGCCTAAGTGGGCCTTGAGATACGGGAAGTATTCGAAAGCTATGCTCACGGCGAAGCTCGCCGGGACGGTTGCGACCGCGCAAAGAAGGGCGATTTGGAAGTCTTTCCGCATGCCGAATTATCCCGATTGCAGCGGGTTCGGCTAGCGGGGCCACCTCGCCCGGTCATTTCGGGCCGCCGGTGGCGTTTGCGCCATAATACCGCGCGTCAGCCAATTGTCTCTGTAATTGTCGACAACGAGTCGCGCCTGGAGACACGCAAGATTCGCTATGCTTCTGGCGAAAATCTCAGCGGCCCGGCGCAACTGCGATCGCTCCGGCTTGTCCTCCGCATCGAACACGCAGGTCAAAGTGCCTCGCGCGAAGGGGAGGGCCACATTCAGCGCCCGCGGTTTCGTGCGCGGCGCGCCAGGCGGAGCGATCACGATCTCGAACGGCAAGCGGCCGCGGCTGGCGCCGAGCGCCGCGATCGTTTCAACATCGTCGGCCTCGACAACAATCTTGGTGTCGAGTTTGGCGTGCGGATAGTCCAGCTGTTCAAGCGCGGCGAGCAGCTGTGCGATCACTGCCTCTTCCCGGTAAAGCGCGACGATGATCGTGTAGACCGGCAAGTTCGCGTCCGCGAGCGGCGGCCCGGCTGCCGGCGGTGGCCCAAAGCTCATCGCCACTGAGAAGAGGCGGAGCAGGATCGCCGCAAAGAATGCAAGTGCGAGGCAGGTGCCTCCAAGGAGCGGGAAGTTCAAGGCGATAGCCGCTAAAGCGACGAGACAGACGAGAGCAATCCACGACTCCCCGGATGTTGGGCCGCTTCTCACAGAAAGGCTTGGATCGACCTTGCCGAGCGCCTCCGACGCTTCCGCCGCGATGGTTGCGGCAGCATGCGTCCGCAGCGCATTTTCGAGTCGCTCCGGAGTGGTGACGGCGAGTGGTGCCCGAAGATTTTCTGGTCCATACACGCCGGACATGAGCCGCTCGAGTGCCGGCCCCCGCGGCGCAACGAGAATGCGCGCGCCGCGGGCACTATTCTGCACGATCGGCGCAACGCCATGCTTTGCTGTCGCATAAGGATCGATGTTCTCGCGCAGGGGCAGTTTGCCGCCAAGGAATGGCATACCGAGATGCTGGGCGACAGAGCAGTAGAGCGTATCGGCGCTGACGTAACCATTCCCGGTCAGATACTCGCCGACCGTGACACCCTGGTCGCGCGCCCCCTTTGCCGCGGCGGCAATCTGGCCAGGTGAGATGCCACGCTGTGCCAGCATCGCGAGCACAGGTGACGTTTCGCCGCTGCGCAGGCCTTCCGCATAGGAAGCGCGGACGTGCGGCCTTGCGACGCCGGGAAACCTATGCGATTCCTGCAGCCTTAAGGGCGGTGCAGCACGCTCACTCTCGACCCAAAGCGAACTCATCGGCTGACTTCACGCACCCGCCGGGCCTGCCGGCTCATGAATATTCAACGCTTGCACGAAGATTTACAACATGGGTCGTGAGATAAAAATTTGCGTGCATTGGCTGGGTTTAACGGCCGCGCTGCTTCTCAGCGCAGCCGCAAATGCCCAGACGGGGCCGGCCGACGGTTCGGTCCCGCTTCTGTGGGATCTGACGCATCGGGTGGAAAAACCCGACACGAGTGGTCTGCGCCTGATCCGCTTCATGACCGAAGACGACTATCCGCCTTTCGATTTCACTTTGCCGGACGGGACGCTCACCGGATTTAATGTCGACCTCGCGCGGGCGATCTGCGAGGAGCTGCAGGTCGCCTGCACCGTTCAGGCGCGCCGCTGGGACACGCTGGTCCCCTCGCTCGCCGAAAACCGCGGCGACGCAATCATCGCCTCGATGCAGATCAACAATGAGACGCGCAAGCAGGTCGCGTTCACGGCGCCCTATTATCTCGCCCCGGGCCGGTTTGTGGCCCTGCGATCATCGCCGATCAGCGAAGCTATTCCCGAGGCGCTGGCGGGCCACACGATCGGAGTAGTGGGGAAAAGCGCGCATCGGGCGTTTCTGGAGATTTTCTTCGCCAAGTCGACGATCACGAGTTTCGAATCTCCGCAGGAATTGCGGGCCGCGCTGCGCAACGGCGAGATCGAAATGATGTTCGGCGATGCCAATGCGCTGAGCTTCTGGCTTAACGGAACCGATGCCGCCGGATGCTGCACCTTCAAGGGCGGCGCTTTTCTCGATCCGAACTTTTTCGGCGAGGGTATCGGCATAGCCGTACGCAGCGGAAACGCCAATCTGCGCCGCGTGCTTGACTATGCACTCGCCAAATTGGCCGAGCGCGGCGTCTACGCCGATCTCTATCTCAAATATTTTCCGATCGGCGCGTACTAGGGTCAGAGATATTTCGATAGTTCCGCCGCCACCTCCTGCGACTTCCGATCCAGGCGGAAGGGCCGCACAAAGCGCCATTGCTTGTCCATGAGATAGACGAGCGCGGTGTGATCCATCGTGTAGTCGTCGCCCTCGCCGGCGATCTTGCGCGAATACACGCGGAATCCCTTGAGCACGGGGTCGACCTGTTCCCTGCTGCCGGTCACACCGATGATGCGCGGGTCAAAGCTCGACAGGTAATCCTTCAGCACCTCAGGCGTGTCGCGCTCGGGATCGACCGTGATGAACAGCGCGGCCGCCTTGCTGTCGGGTCCAAGCGCGCGCAGGGCCTCCGACATTTCAAAGAGCGTCGCGGGGCAGACGTCCGGACAATGCGTGTAGCCGAAGAAGATCAGGGTCGGCGCGCCGGCGAAATCCTGCTGCGTCACGGTCTTCCCATTCGACCCGGTCAGCGTGAACGGGCCGCCAATGCTTGAGGCCGCCGGCCCATCGGCGTCGCGCAACGCGACGAAGGCGGCGACCGCGAGCGCCGCAAGTCCCACCACGAAAACGGCAAGCGTCAGCAGAAGCCGCCGGTCCACAACAGGCGGTCGTTTCTGTCGGTTTTCCGAAAGTTTTCGATCGAGTCTCACGCTGCGCTCCACAAAACCGGCTGTAGCAATAGCTGCATCTGCCGGTTCGTCCAGCGGGGGGATTCGCTGCGGCTGAACAACATCGGATTTGGGCTCGAATTGCAGTTGCTTAAGCTCAGGCTTGTGAAGCCCCTTGCCTTGAATTATACCCCCGAGCCTCGCTTCAGGCATGACCCCGCACCCGTTGGGCGCGGTCGTGGCCGATGCGCGGGGCCATAGCTCAGTTGGGAGAGCGCTTCAATGGCATTGAAGAGGTCGTCGGTTCGATTCCGTCTGGCTCCACCAAACGCTCGGCCATAGAGCGGCGAGTAGCGCATCGTAGCGTGCGTCGCTAGCGAGGCTCATCACCCAGGGAGGCGATCACGGCGGTGAGGCCCGGTTCCTCAACAAGTTCCGCGGCGTCTTCAACGGAAAACCAGCGTGCCTCGCGCTGGCCTTTCTCGCGCCAGGTCTCACGCTGGCGCTTCACATCGAGCAGGTAAACCAGGACTTCGCAGAGCTCGAAATTCGCTTCTCCGCGCTTCCAATATAGATATTTACCGAACGGCTCCTTTTGCACTCGGCCCTCGAGTCCGGCCTCCTCGAGCGCCTCTTGAGCCGCCGCCTGCGCGTTTGTGCGGCCCTTCATCGGCCATCCCTTCGGAATGATCCAGCGTTTGGTTTCGCGCGACGTGATCAGCAATACCCGAACTTCACCTCTCTTCTCGCGGCGGATCGGAAGCGCCGCGACCTGCGTGCGTGGCTCGCCTGGTTCCTTCTTCACAGAAACAGCACCGCAATCCCGTAAACCCCTGCCGCGATCAGAGCCGCAGCAGGCATCGTCAAAATCCATGCAACAACAATGTTGCTCGCGACCCCCCAATGGACAGCCGAGGTTCGGCGCGCCGCGCCTACGCCGACGATTGCGCCCGTGATCGTGTGCGTGGTCGAGACCGGAACACCGAACCAGGTGGCGATAAACAGGGTGATCGCGCCGCCCGTTTCTGCACAGAATCCCTGCATCGGACTGAGCCGGGTTATGCGCGATCCCATCGTGCGCACGATGCGCCACCCACCGAAGAGAGTTCCCAAGGCCATGGCTGCCTGGCAGGCGAGGACGACCCACAGCGGTACATGAAATCCGCCCTGGAGATGCCCTTGCGAGTACAACAGCGCGGCGATGATCCCCATCGTCTTTTGCGCGTCGTTGCCGCCGTGGCCCAGCGAATAGAGCGAGGCTGACACGAACTGGAGTCTCCGGAACGTGCTGTCGACGGCGAAGGGCGTGGCGCGCACGAAAATCCAGGAAACCAGCAACACCAGAACAAGCGCAAAGATAAAGCCGATCAACGGTGAGAGCACGATCGCCGCCGCGGTCTTGGAAAGTCCGCTCCAGACGATCGCTCCAAGGCCGGCTTTTGCCGTTCCGGCGCCAACCAATCCGCCGACCAGCGCATGCGAGGAACTCGATGGAATGCCCATCACCCATGTCAGAATATTCCAGACAATCGCGCCCATCAGGGCAGCGAACGTCACGTTAGGGTCAACGATATTCGCATCCACTATCCCGGTCCCGAGCGTCTGTGCGACATGAAGTCCGAAAAACAGGAACGCAATGAAATTGAAGAAGGAGGCCCAGAACACGGCATAGCGAGGCCGCAGGACCCGCGTAGAAACGATTGTCGCTATTGAATTGGCGGCGTCGTGAAGCCCGTTCAGAAAGTCGAACAGCAGCGCGATCACGATGAGGCCGACGAGCGCCCATGTGGCCATCAGATCGTCCTCTCCCGCTCAGACGTTTTCAATCACAATGCTGTTCACCCTGTTCGCCACATCCTCAAACCTGTCGACGACACTTTCGAGATGACCGAAAATCTCGCTGCCGATGATGTAAGCCATCGCGTTGGTTGTTCCATGCTCGCGGAATAGCGCCTTCAGTCCTTCATCGTGAAGTTCGTCGGCCCGCCCCTCGACGCGCATGACTTCTTCCGCAAAAGCTCCCAATTGCCCGGCATGGGTCCCGATCGCGCGCAAGAGCGGAATGGCATTAGCGGTAAGCTCCGCGGCGTTGACAATGGTGTTGCCCATTTCCTGCATCAGCGGATCGAAGCTGCGCACTTCGAACAGCGTAATGGCTTTCACGGTCTTCTGCATTTGATCGATGGCGTCGTCCATGGACTGGATGAGGTCCTGGATGTCGCTTCGATCGAAGGGGGTTATGAATGTACGGCGCACCGCGAGCAGGACTTCGCGCGTAATCTCGTCGGCTTCCTGTTCGCGCGCCACGATCTCGCGGGCGTAGTGTTGGATCGTATCGCCGCCCTTGAGGAGTCCCTGTAGGGCGGTCGCGCCGGCGACGACGGTTTGGGAATGGCGGGCAAACAGGTCGAAGAAACGGTCGTCCCTGGGCATCAAGGCCCGAAACCAGCTCAGCATGCCGAACCACCAATCGCTGCCACATGTAGCGCACGCAGATATGGTGGGATGCTTAAAGGTCCAGCGGAAGCGGACTCAATCAATTGTGCTGCGGCCCTGCATCGGGTCGCAGCCGCACGCCAAGTCCCGCAGCGCGGCAGGACGAGCTTGAGCTTGTAGGGCCGGCCCCTACTCCGCCGCCAGCTTGAAATCGGGATAAGTGCAGCGCGTGTCGGCGCGCGCGGGAAACTCGACGATCTCGGCGCTCTGCACGGGCGCGAATGGGATCCTGAGCGTCTCCCAGACATCGACCAGCGCATCGACCAGTTCGGCGATATGTGCATCGCTGTGCATCGGCGAAGGCGTGATACGCAGCCGCTCCGTGCCGCGCGCGACGGTCGGATAATTGATCGGTTGAATGTAAATACCGTGCCGCTCGAGCAGAAGGTCGCTCGCTGCCTTGCAGAGCTCCGCATCGCCCACCATGACCGGCACGATATGCGAAGGATTGTCGAGAATCGGAAGTCCGGCCGCAGTCAATGCGTGTTTCGTTGTCCGGGCTTGGCGCTGATGCAGCTCGCGCTCGGCTTGCGAGGTCTTGAGGTGGCGCACCGCTGCACGCGCCGCAGCAGCAACAGCCGGCGGCAGCGCGGTGGTGAAGATGAAGGCCGACGCATAAGAGCGCACGGCGTCAATGATAGAATTGTTCGCGGCGATGTAGCCGCCGAGCGTGCCGAAGCCTTTGGCGAGCGTGCCTTCAATCACGTCAATGCGGTGCATGACGCCGTCCCGGTCGCCAATGCCGCCGCCGCGCGGGCCGTAGAGGCCGACGGCATGGACCTCGTCCATATAAGTCATCGCATTGTAGCGCTGGGCGAGATCGGCAATTCCCGCGATCGGCGCGATGTCGCCATCCATGGAATAAAGGCTCTCGAAGACGATGAGCTTAGGCCGCGTGCGGCCCGCCTGTTTCAGGAGCTCTTCGAGATGAGCGACATCGTTGTGCCGGAAAATCTTGCGTTCGGCGGAGGAGCGCTTGATCCCCTCGATCATCGAATTGTGGTTGAGCGCATCGGAAAGGATCAGACAATTCGGCAGAAGATCGGCGATCGTCGAGATTGCCGCTAGATTGGAAATCCAGCCCGAGGTGAAGACCAGCGCGCCCTCTTTGCCATGCAGATCGGCAAGTTCCGTTTCAAGCTCGACGACGGCGTGGTTGGTGCCGGAAATGTTGCGCGTGCCGCCGGCGCCGACGCCGACTTTCGCAGCCGTGTCGCGCATCGCGGCGATCACGTCGGGATGGCGGCCCATGCCGAGATAATCGTTCGAGCACCAGATGGTCACATCGCCGGCAGCGCCGTCGTGATGCCATTTCGCGGTCGGATAGGCGCCGGCGTCGCGCTCGAGATCGGCGAAGACGCGGTAGCGGCGCTCGGATTTGAGCGTGCCGATGGCTGTCTCGAAAAAGCGCCGGTACTCCATCTCTATCCTCATGTACGACGCGGGTGGTCGCCGTCCCGGCAGCGACAGCGGTCAACCCGCCATGTACGTCATAACTCTTCTAATTCCAGGACGCGAGAGGCAGAAGCCTCAGGGACCTCGCGTTTCCGCTAGAACGGCCAAATCCGCGCAAGGACGCCTTGCGCCAAATCAAAAAGAGCACCCCGATCTGGTCGGGGTGCTCCGATTTTCGGGTCGCGAGAGGAAAGCCGCTTACGGCTGGACCACGCCCCTGACCGGGCCGCCATTGACAGTGCAGGTACAGCCGAGGCCGATTTCGGCAGGCTCATAAAGGCGGCAGATCAGGACAGGCGTCGCGCAGGAGCCGCCCTCCGCATCGAGCGCCGCCGGCGCCACGACGGGCGCGGCGTCATAGCCGGGCTCATCGTAATAGCCCGCGTCGTAGGGATAATCGTAGCCGTACGCGCCGACGCCGTAGGCGATCCCCGCACCCGCTGCAGCCGCAGCATAGGGCCAGAAGCGCTGACGATTCCCGCCGCGCCAGTCCCGGCGAGCGGCGGGGCCGGCGGTGAAGGCGGGCCGGCCCGTGAAGCCCGCCTTCGGCGTTCCGGCCGCTGCCGCAAACCCGGCATTCGGCCCGGCGACGGAACGGCCGGTCATGAGGGGGGCAGCACCCGAGTTTCGTCCTGCAAACCCGGCGCCGCCGAGGTTCGGATGAGCCGCTATACCCGCGCCGAAACTTCGATGGGCCGCCATACCGGCGCCGCCAACGTGCGGAGCTCCGACCGCGCCGCCATGACCGCCGACGCCTTTGAATTGAGCCGCCGCCGGTCCGGCAAAGGTCGCCACACCCAATACCAAAGCGGCAATGTAGCCGCTGGTTCGAATTTTCATGAGACACTCCTCGGCCGCAGCTCTGAGCTGCGTCGCCTTGACGATAGCAAGCTCAGAACCATTCTCGCGGGCCAACGCCAGGTTCATTCGACAGTTCCAGGGCCGGATGCGGCACGCAACGTGGGGCGTCTGCGACATCTTCGGCCGCAACGAGGCTGTGCTGATCGCGCGCGCCTTCGCGGCGTAGATCAAACCACCACGGTCAACCGCTCCGCGGCCCGCGTGATGCCCGTATAAAGCCAACGCGCGCGGTGTTCGCGGAACGCGTAGCTTTCGTCGAAGAGCACGACATCGTTCCATTGCGAGCCCTGGGCCTTGTGCACGGTCAACGCGTAGCCGAAATCGAACTCATCGGAATTGCGCCGAAGCGCATACGGGATTTCGTCCTCGCCGCCTTCGAAGAATTGCGGCAGGACACCGACGCGGATCGGTTTGCCGCCGCGCAATTCCTCCGCGCGCACTGCCATGCGTACTTTGCCGCGCCGGACCATCGCGGCCTTCTCAACGGTGAAAATGCCGCCGTTGAGAAGGCCTTTCTGCCTGTTGTTCTTGAGACAGACGAGCTTCTCGCCAGCGGCCGGCAGCGTACCGGAAAACCCGCCGAGTTCGCGCAGGCGCCTGTTATACGCGCGGCGCGTCTTGTTGAGCCCTACCAACACCTGATCAGCATTTTGCACCACGTCCGTGTCGATCTCGTCGCGGCCGATCACACGCGAGCGCCCATACGTGCCGCGGCTGACGCGGCCGCCGTCACGCACGATCATCGACATGCGAATGATCGGATCGTCCGCCGCCTGCCGATGCACTTCGGTCAGCATGATGTCGGGTTCCGCCTCGGTGAAGAAGCCGCCGCCCTTCACCGGCGGCAATTGCGCGGGGTCGCCGAGCACGAGCACCTTCTTGCCGAAAGAAAGGAGATCGCGGCCGAGTTCGGCGTCGACCATGGAGCACTCATCGATGACGATGAGGCTTGCAGTCGCCGCCGCGCTCTCGTCATTCAGAACGAAGACCGGCTCTTCGCTTTCGATCTCGCGTGGCCGGTAGATCAGGCTGTGGATCGTACGCGCGTCGTTGCAGCCTTTGGCGCGCATGACGAGCGCGGCCTTGCCGGTAAAGGCACCGAAGGCAACCTCGCCATCGATATGCTCGGCGAGATGACGCGCCAGCGTCGTTTTGCCCGTGCCGGCGTAGCCGAACAGACGGAAGACTTGCGCATTACCGCTCTCGATCCAGCCCGAGACGGTTTTCAGCGCGCAATCCTGCTCGGGCGACCACTGCATCTAAGCGGTGTAGAGGATTCTCCTCCTGCGGCAAACGCCCGCTTTAGGCCTGCATCCCCCATTTGCGCACGGTGCGCTCCTCGATCACGCGAAAGATCAGGTTCTCGACGAGCAGGCCGATCAGAATGACGCAGAGCAGGCCGGCAAAAACCGAGGGAATTTCAAGCTGGTTCTTGCGCTCGAAGATGAACCAGCCGAGTCCGCCGCCGCCGGAACTGACGCCGAAGACGAGCTCCGCCGCGATCAACGTGCGCCAAGCGAAGGCCCAACCGATCTTCAATCCCGTGAGGATGGAGGGAAACGCCGCCGGAATGAGGATTTGCATGATGTAGCGCGGCCCGCTCAGTCCGTAGTTGCGCCCAACCATCCGCTGCGTCTGCGAAACCGACTTGAAGCCGGAATGCGTGTTGAGCGCGACCGCCCACAAAACCGAATGGATGAGCACGAAAACCAGGCTGCCGTTGCCCAGGCCGAACCAGATCAAGGACAGCGGCAACAGCGCGATCGCCGGCAGCGGATTGAACATCGAGGTCAGCGTTTCGAGTATGTCCTGGCCGAGGCGCGAGCCAATCGCCAGCCCCGTCATCAGCGCTGCGATGAACAGACCGGACGCGTAGCCCATGAGCAAGACCTTGGTCGTGTAGCCGATACGGCGCGGCAGATCGCCGGTGCGCATTCCCTCCCAGAATGCATCGAGTGTGGCGGTCAGCGTCGGGAAGAGCAGCTCGTTGTCGAGGAACCGCGCATAGACCTCCCACGTCACCGCGAGGGCGACGAGGATGAGGATCTTGCGCAGCGTCGACTGTTCATAGAGCCGCTCCCATGTGGAGAGCGGCTTCTCGACGACGCCGAATTCCTGCGAGCCAACGCCCTGCAGCACGAATTCCGGCCGCTCCACCTGCCCCCCGAGGTGGTTGGCTGTGAGATCAGTCATGGACGACCTCCTCTTCGACGGGATCGGCAAACAATAGACCGTGAATGCGGTCGGACAGGCGTTCGCCTTCCTGGCCTTCATCGTGACCGTTCGAGTTCAGCTCGGCCTTCACCTGACCCGGATGCGGGGACAGCAGAAGGATGCGGTTGCCGATCTTCACCGCCTCCGGAATCGAGTGCGTTACGAACAGCACGGTGAACTTGGTATCGTCCCACAGCTGCAGGAGCTCGTCCTGCATGCGCCGGCGCGTCAGCGCATCGAGCGCGGCGAAGGGCTCGTCCATGAGCAGAATGTCTGGCTCCATCGCCATGCCGCGGGCGATGGCTACGCGCGCTTTCATGCCGCCGGACAGCGTGTGGGGATAAGAATCGGCGAATTTTGTCAGCCCGACCTTCTCGATATAATACAGCGCCTGCTTTTCAGCGGCGCTTCCCCTGCTCTTTCCGCTGGCGGTCAGCGCAAACGTGACGTTCTGTTTCACCGTCTTCCACGGCAGAAGCTGGTCAAATTCCTGGAACACCATCATGCGCTCGGGGCCGGGGCGGTCGATCTCGTGGCCTTTCAGCGCGATCCTTCCCTCGACCGGCTTCATGTAGCCGCCGACGGCTTTGAGAAGCGTTGACTTCCCGCAGCCGGACGGCCCGAGCAGGATGAAACGGTCGGATTGGAAAACCTGAAAATCGACGCGGTAGGTCGCGGTGACGAGGTGATCGCGCGTTTTGTATTGCAGCGTCACGCCGCTGACGTCGAGCAGCACTGCCGCGGCGGCCTTTGGCACAACTGCCGGAGGGGCGCCCGCTGACACTTTCACTGGATTACCGGCCACTCCCATGCATTCTCCCCGAGGGCTTTATGAGTCATTGCAGCCAGCTTCGCCAAAGCCGCGTGTTCCCGCAAGTCTCGCCTGCAGCTCAGCTCACCGCCTCGAGCGCGATAACCCGCGCATCGCCGTTTTTTTCATAGAGGGCTTCAACGAGGTGCTTGCGGTGCGCAAGCACGGCACGCTGGTTGATCGAGCCTTTATCAGTGACCTCGCCTTTGTCGATTGATGGCACCTCATCGAGGATTGCGATGCGCGCGAGCCGGGTCGAGCTGCCGGTCGCCGATCGGGCGAAGGAGGCGAGCTGTTCACTGAGCGTGGCGCGAAGCCCGGCATGGCTCGCGAGATCGCGTGGCGCGACGCCAGCCGCGATGTTGCTGAAACAGCTGCGACATCCCTCTGGATCGAGGATGAGGATGGCGCCGAGGTCGTCGCGATCATGGCCCGTAATGACGGCGTCGCGCACGAACGGCGCGAAATGGGCGATCATCTTGGTCCGCAGCGGGCCGACACTCACCCATGTGCCGGTCACAAGCTTGAAGTCTTCCGTAATGCGCCCATCGAAGATGAAGCCGCGCTGCGGCTGGGATTCATCGACCCATTTGAGTGCATCGCCGAGTTTATAAAATCCTTCCTCGTCGAACGCCGCTCCGGTGAGCTTCGGTTCGCGCCAATAGCCGGGCGTTATGTTCGGGCCGCGCATGCGCACTTCGAGTTTGTCGCCGTTCGGCACGAGCTTCAGCTCGCATCCCGGCACCGGCGTTCCGACCATTCCGGCCTGGACCTCGCCGCTCAGCGTGAACATCGCGGACGGCGCGGTCTCCGTCGCCCCGAGCCCGGTAATAATGCGGATTTTGTCGCCGCAGCTCTTCAGAGCCGTGCGTTCGAGCCCGTCCCAGACATGCTGCGGCAGGCTCGCGCCCGCATATTTCAGAAATTTCACCCGGCTGAAGAAATTCCTGGCGAGGTCCTCGTCGCGATCGAGCTCGTGCACCAGCATCTCGAAGCCCTTGGGCACGTTGAGATAGCAGGTCGGCGCGATTTCCTTGAGATTGCGGATCGTCTCGGCAAAAGCGCCGGGCAGCGGCTTGCCGTCGTCGATATAAAACGTGCCGCCATGCGCGAGCGTGACGTGAACATCGTGATTGCCGCCGAACGTATGGTTCCACGGCAGCCAATCGATGAAGACCGGCGGTTCTTCTGCATAGACGGGCATGGCGGCGGCGATCTGCGCGACGTTGCTGCAGATCATGCGCTGCGTGTTGATGACGCCCTTCGCCGATCCGGTCGAGCCCGAGGTGAACAGGAATTTGGCGATCGTGTCGTGCGTCACCTTCGCATGCGCGGCGTCCACGTCCGGCCCGGGCTCGCGCGCGAGTTCCGCGAAGGACGTTGCTTTCAGCGCATTGGTCGGTGTGGTCGTGACGATTTCGACGTCATCGTTGACGCAGGCTTCGATCGCCGGTCCGAAACGATTGCCGTCTGCGGCAAAGACAAGTCCCGGTGTCAACAGATCGAGGATGAAGCGCAGCTTCGAAAAATCCTTCGACACCGTGGAATAGGCAACCGAAATCGGCGCGAAGGGAATGCCGACATGCATCGCGGCGAACGCGAGCAAGAGATGCTCGATGTCGTTGCCCGATAGAATCGCAATCGGCCGCTCGACTGAAACCGCGCGGGTGAGCAGCCCCGCGGCGATGCGCTCGACGCGCGCCAGCGTCTCCGCATAAGTCAGCTTCACCCACGCACCGCTCGCATCGCGTTTGGCAACAAAGACGCGGCCCGGCGCCTCGCGCGCATGGCGCACGAGATAATCGGTGATGCAGGTCTCGACCGGCCCGAAGCCGTAGATCGATTTCACCAGCGTCGTGCCGTCGGCGCGCCGCTCGACGGCGACATCGGGGCGGCCAAGCCGCACCGGGCGTTCCTTGCCGGCCATCTGTTCCTCCCCGCGTGCTGCCTTTTCAAACATCCATAAGGCCGGGCGTGCGTGCGTCAATCATTGCGGGAACGCGAGCGCGCATCCGGCATTGAGGGGGCGAGCGAGACCGGGGCGGAGCGATGGCCAAGAACGTGAAGGAAACGCCGAGACCTGGGCCGCTCGTTTGGGCCGCTTCGCTGGTCCTGCTGACGCTGGCGGAGGCCGGTCACCGCACGGCCGCCAGCGGCTTCGAGGCGATGGGGCCGGCGAAGCGCGATGCCGCTGCGAAGCCAAAAGAGGGCAAGGACCGCAAGGACGGCGCGGACCGCAAAGACGGCAAGGACGCTGTGAAACCCACCGGCGCCGGCCCGCAGCCCGGAGACGCGCCGACCGCGCCCACCCCCGATAAGCCCGCAAGCCCCAAGGGCATGTGGGAAATACTGAAGCGCGTCTTCATCCGGATGGGCGCCGACAACCTGACGCTGGTGGCGGCCGGCGTCGCCTTCTACGGCCTCCTCGCGATTTTCCCGGCGCTCGCCGCGCTTGTCGCGATTTACGGTCTGGTCGCCGATCCGAACAACGTCATGCAGACGGCGGCGCAGATTTCATCCTTCATCCCGGCGGAAGCGGCGAAGCTCATCACCGATGCCTTACAAAAGCTCGTCACCGCGTCGAAGCCATCGCTCAACACCGCCGCGATCGTCGCCATCGCCATCGCGCTGTTTTCCGCCCGCTCCGGGATGGGCGCGCTGATGACCGGGCTGAACATCGCCTGCGAGGTCCCGGAGAAGCGCTCCTTCATCATGCAGCAGGTCATTGCGCTTGGGCTGACGCTCGGCGCCGTGATCTTTGCGGTGGTGGCGCTCGGCACCGTCGCTGGTGTGCCCGTCGTTCTCAAATTCCTGCCGCTCGGGCCCTTCACTGAAATCCTGATCAGCGTGCTGCGCTGGCCGCTGCTCGCGGTGCTGATCTTCCTCGGGCTAGCTGTCATCTACCGGTTCGCGCCGTCGCTGCCGCTGCCGCAATGGCGCTTCATCAGCCGCGGCGCGATTGCCGCAGCGG
>JAXDNH010000091.1:0-7872 GCA_034669525.1 Methylobacteriaceae bacterium
AGGTGGTCGCGGCGGCGTGGGGCTCGCGTGCCGGAGGGGCTGCATGACGGTCGTTGATCGCAAACTCCATGGCTCTGCGCCTTCGGATGCCGCGGGCGGAAGCCAGGCCAAGCGCCTCTTCGCCACCCGCCGGCTGTCGCTCGACCTCGCGGCGCCGCTCTCGCCCGAGGACCAGGTCGTCCAGGCGATGGAAGATGCGAGCCCGACCAAATGGCATCTCGCCCATGCCACCTGGTTCTTCGAGACCTTCATCCTGCAGCATCATCTGCCGGGCTACCGGATTTTCGACGAAAAATTCAATTTCTGCTTCAACTCGTATTACGAGAGCCAGGGCGAGCGGCAGCCGCGGCCGAAGCGCGGCCTGCTGACACGGCCCTCAAGCGCCGAGGTTTTCGCCTATCGCAGGCATATCGATGAGGGCCTGCAGGCGCTGTATGCGCGTGGCGTCGATCCTCACGGTGAGGTGGCGCGGCTGATCGAACTCGGCATCAATCACGAGCAGCAGCACCAGGAGCTTCTGCTCACCGATATCCTCGCCCTTTTCGCACAGAGCCCGCTGCGCCCCGCCTACCGCGAGGCGCCGCATCTTCCCCAACGCAACGAAGTCCCGAGCCTCGCCTACCTCGCCTTCGAGGGCGGCATCCGCGAAGCCGGCCATTCCGGCGAAGGCTTCCATTGGGACAATGAAGCGCCGCGCCACAAAGTGCTGATCCATCGCTTCCGCCTGGCCGACCGCTTGGTCAGCAACGGCGAGTGGCTCGAGTTCATGGACGCCAACGGCTACGCCAACGCCTCGCTCTGGCTCGCCGATGGCTGGATCACTGTGAATCGCGAGGGCTGGCGCGCCCCGAATTACTGGGAGGAGCGGGACGGCGAGTGGCGCCAGATGAGCCTGCGCGGCCTCCAGCCGATCGATCCCGCCGCGCCCGTCTGCCATATCAGCTACTACGAGGCCGACGCCTACGCCCGCTGGGCCGGCAAGCGTCTGCCGACCGAATTCGAGTGGGAGATCGCCGCCGAAGCGCTGCCGGCGGCAGGCAACACCCTCGGCTCGCGCGCCCTCACTCCGCAAACTGCCCCGGAGAACCCCTCCGGCAGGTGTGATCGGCCACGCCAGATGTTTGGCGACGTATGGGAGTGGACGCAGAGCGCCTACCTCCCATATCCGGGCTACCGGCCCCCGGTCGGCGCGCTCGGCGAGTACAATGGCAAGTTCATGGTCAGCCAGCAGGTCCTCCGGGGCGCGTCCTGCGTCACGCCCGACGGACACTCGCGCGCGACCTACCGGAACTTCTTCTACCCGCAGCAGCGCTGGCAGTTTATGGGCCTTCGCCTCGCCGAGGACGCTTAGGATGGGCTCCGACCGCGCGCTGGCGCTGAAAAGCGACGAGGCGCTGGACTGGGTACCCGCGGCCAACGAATTCGCCGATGCGGTAATCTCGGGCCTTTCGTCTTCGCCGAAGAGCCTGCCCTGCCGCTATTTCTACGACGCCCGCGGCAGCGAGCTGTTCGAGGCGATCACCGATCTCCCCGAATATTACCCGACGCGCAGCGAGACGGCGATCCTCGCCGCGCACGCCTCCGACATCGCCGATCGCCTGCCGGACGGTGCCATCCTTGTCGAGTTCGGCTCGGGCTCGAGCCGCAAGACCGAACTGCTGCTCGCCGAGATGCTCGACCTTGCCGCCTATGTGCCGATCGACGTTTCGGATTCGGCGCTTGCCGGCGCGAAGCAGCGGCTCGAGGCACGCTTTCCCGCGCTGCATGTGCATCCCATCCTCGGCAATTTCACCGACGAAGTGAGCTATCCGTTTGATCTTTGGTCGCGCTCCAAAGTCGGCTTCTTCCCCGGCTCGACGATCGGCAATCTCACGCCGACAGAAGCGACGGAGCTCCTCGCCAGCATGGCGCGCACACTCGGACCCGGCGGCCGCCTGATCATAGGCGTCGATCTGAAAAAGGACGCACACACGCTGGTTTCCGCCTACAACGATGCAGCGGGCGTCACTGCCGCGTTCAATCTTAACCTTCTCACGCGCATCAATCGCGAACTGCGCGCAACGTTCGATCTCACGCAGTTCCGGCATGAGGCGGTCTACAATCCGCGCGAGGGCCGCGTTGAAATGTATCTCGTCAGCGAGCGCGCCCAGCAAGCGGGCGTCATCGGTCGCACATTCTCGTTTGCCAACGGTGAGCGCATCCACACCGAGAATTCATACAAATACACGATCGAGGAGTTCCAGGCGCTGGCGCGGCTTGCAGGTTGGCAGCCGCAGGAAGTCTGGACCGACAGGGACTCGCTGTTCAGCGTACACGAACTTGTGCTGCACGAGCCAGAACTTAAGTTCCGCAGCAAACCCTCCTACTAAGCCTATTTTCCGTCCACATAGGCCTCGCAATTCGGCCGGCGAGAGAGGAGACAATCGTCGATCTTCTGCTGCCGCTGCAGGGCAGAGATCACGAACCAGCCGAAGAGGATGAAAGCGACGACCGCCCCCAGGATAAGGAATTTCCTGCGCTCCTGATTGTCCATCGGCTTTCGTCGGGCAGTAAGGGATGCGGCGTAAACGAATTTGCGCTAGCATAGGGCCGACCCGGAGCAAACCCGCTGTCTCCATGCCGCTGAAGCTCGGAACATTCACGGCCCTCGCCCTGATCGCGCTGCTCCTTGCCGGCTGCGACCGCTGCGGCGATCCGGTGCAGCTGAACATCCCCGGCGCGCCGAAATCCTGCTACGAGCAGACCCCGCAGAAGTAGCCTTACGCTTGCGGTTGCTGTTCAGGACGGCTTGCTGTATGTGAAAGGTCTCGATCTCTTCGGTCGGTGCAAGTGGCCATTGAGCGTCCTGAGGACGCGGTCGACGACTCCTTCCAGAAATTTCGACGGCGCGGCCGGTCATCCCGACTGGCTGCTATTCTCATGAGGAGCCGACAATGGCGACTGGTACAGTAAAGTGGTTCAACCCCGAGAAGGGTTATGGCTTCATCCAGCCGGATGACGGCGGCAAGGACGCGTTCGTTCACATCAGTGCGGTCGAGCAGGCCGGCATGCGCAGCCTCAACGAAGGCCAGAAGGTGAATTACGAGCTCGTCACCGACCGGCGCTCGGGCAAGACCTCGGCCGGCAATCTCTCCGCCGCTCAGTAAGGCTTGACGCAATCCGGTCGGGCGACGCCCGGCCGGACCCCCAAGGCTGGTATTTCCGGCCGCGTGCACCAGAAAGCATGCGACGCCCGCGTGACTTCGCCGAGCCGGCGCGTTCACAGCGGGTTTTTTCATGATCGAAGCCGAGCGGCTCAAGGAGCTTAACAACGCGCCTGAGGCGCGGGGCGAGTACGTCCTCTATTGGATGCAGCAGTCGCAGCGCGAATCGTTCAGCCCTGCACTGGAAGCTGCCATCGCCTCGGCCAATCGGCTCAACCTTCCGGTCCTCGTCTGCTTTGGATTGACCGATGGATATCCGGACGCGAATGCCCGGCACTATGCCTTCATGCTGGAAGGTTTGCGCGAGACCGGCGCGGCCCTGACGGAGCGTGGTGTTGCATTCGCGGTGCGCCGCGGTTCTCCCGACGATCTGGCGATCGCCCTCGCGGAGCGGGCGGCGATGATGGTCTGCGATCGCGGCTACCTGCGCATTCAGAAGCGATGGCGCACGAAAGTTGCGCAGTCGGTGAAATGTAGGGTTTCGCAGATCGAGGGCGACGTCGTCGTGCCGGTCGAGCACGCCTCCCAAAAGCGCGAGGTCGGCGCGCGCACGTTGCGGCCGACAATCCTGCGTGTGCGCGATGACTTCCTGCAGCCGACGCAACGAATGCCGGTAAGGCACAAGGCGGCGGCGACAGAGCTGCGCCTCACCGATTCGCTCGATTTGTCGGATGTGCCCGCGCTTCTGCAACAACTCGACCTCGATCGTTCCGTGCCGCCGGTCATGCGATTTCGCGGCGGCTATCGCCAGGCAAACAGGCATCTCGAAACCTTCCTGCACGGGCCTCTGCAACACTACGCGTCAGCGCGCCGCGAGCCCGCTGCAATGCAGGTTTCGTTTCTCTCGGCTTATCTGCATTTCGGGCAGATCTCGCCGGTCGAGGTCGCGCTTGCCGCGCGCGACGCCGGCGCCGGACATGCCGATCGCGCTTCATACCTCGAAGAGCTTGTCGTGCGCCGCGAACTTGCAATGAATTTTGTCGAGTATATGCCGGATTACGACAACTATTCCTGCCTTCCGGCTTGGGCGAAGGAAACGTTGACGCAACACAAAAGGGACAAGCGTTCGCACATTTATAGCCAAGAGCAATTGGCCGAAGGAAAAACGCACGATCCATACTGGAACGCGGCAATGGCCGAAATGCGCGGCACCGGGTACATGCACAACCATATGCGCATGTATTGGGGCAAGAAAATCCTCGACTGGTCGAAAGCACCGGAAGAGGGCTATGCCACCGCGCTCACGCTCAATAACCGCTATTTTCTTTGCGGGCGCGACGCTAATTCGTTCGCCAATATCGCCTGGTGCTTCGGCCTGCACGATCGCCCTTGGCCCGAGCGTCCGGTCTTCGGCAAAGTTCGGTCGATGACCGCCGCGGGGCTGGAACGGAAGATCGATGTGCATGCCTATATGGAACGCGTTGCCGAGCTGATTGCCGAGGAGATAAAGATTTGAACAGCGCTCCGGTCTTGCCTAACCTGCCCGTGCCGCTAAGAACCTCCCTATCTCCTTGGCATCAATGATGAGTGACGGTTCCGGCGAGGCAACATCCCTCGATCACCGAGAGATTCTCTCGATCATATTCGGCCTCCTGCTCGCGATGCTGCTTGCCGCGCTCGATCAGACGATCGTCGCGACCGCAATGCCGACGATCGGGCGGGACCTGCACGATATCGAACATCTCCCCTGGATCGTCACGGCATATCTGCTTGCCTCTACCGCGGTCACGCCGCTTTACGGGAAGCTCAGTGACATTCATGGGCGAAGACCCGTTCTCCTCGCTGCGATCTCCACGTTCATCGCGGGGTCGATCGCCTGCGCTCTCGCGCCTTCGATGTTCATCCTCATTTGTGCACGCGGTCTTCAGGGCATCGGCGGCGGCGGTCTTATCTCGCTTGCGCAAACGATCATCGCGGACATCGTTTCGCCACGTGAGCGCGGACGCTATCAGGTCTACATCGCAAGCGTGTTCATCACATCGAGTCTGGCCGGTCCGGTTCTTGGCGGGTTCTTTGCCGAGCACGTGCATTGGTCGGCGATTTTCTGGATCAACCTCCCCCTTGGTCTCGGCGCTTTCGCGATGACCTATTCGAAGCTGAAGCGGCTGCCGCGCCACGAGCGGCCGCACCGTCTCGATCTCATCGGCGCTGCATGTCTGGTCATCGGCTCCACAAGCCTGCTGCTTGCCCTGAGCTGGGGTGGCATACGCTACCCGTGGCTCTCTTTCGAGATCATCGCAGTTATCATCCTCTCCATTGCGTTCTGGGCAGCGTTCTTCATTCGCACCTACATGATCAGCGAGCCGCTTATCCCGGTTACGGTTCTGCAGAACCAGGTCGTTCGCACGGGGACTCTGTCGGCGAGTCTTGCCATGGGCGTCTTCATCGGGCTCTCCATTTTCATGCCGATCTATTTTCAGGGCATCGCGAGCCTGTCTGCCAGCACTGCAGGTCTGGCGCTTATTCCATTGATGGCCGGAACGGTGGTCGGCGCGACGATATCGGGCCGCTCAATGGCGCGTTTCTCCCATTACAAGCGCCTGCCGCTCATCGCGCTTATCTTTTCGCTGAGCGCGACGGCTGCAATGGCTTTCGCGGATCGATATTCGCTATTGCTGATCGAAGTGCTACTCGCGACGATCAGCATCGGGCTCGGCACGGTTCTGCCGGTGACCACCGTTGCGATTCAAAACGCGGTTCACCTGCACGAGCTTGGCACGGCAACGGCGAGCATGAATTTCTTCCGTCAGCTCGGCGGCGCTTTCATTGTCGCGATTTTCGGGACGATCGTGCTCAATGGAGCAGGTATTTCAGGAGCCGATCTGACTCACGGAATTCCGAAGACGCCGGAACTGGTGAGCGCGTTCCGCGCGGTATTCGTGGCAGCAACGGGCGGCGTGCTTGCGTGCATGCTTTTCCTGCTTCGGATGGAAGAAAGACCGCTGCTCGCGCGGCGCCCCCACGTGCTCGCAGAAACAGGCGTGGAGCTTACGCCGCAGGAGGATTGAACGCCGCTTCACGCGGCTTCGCTCTCCGGTCCCGAGCCGTCACGCTGCTGCAGCATGGGCGCAAGCGCGCCACGCACGCGCGCGAACTCCTCTTCGAGCATTTGCATATATTCCGCCCCGGAGGCTGCGATTTCCTGCGCGTCGAGGTCTCGCCAGGCGAGGCACATGCGATAGACGTTCTGCGCACCGACATTGGCTGCGCAGCTGCGCAACGCATGCGCCTGCTCGCGAAACACCCTCGGATCGCGCGAAGTTACTGCGGCGGTAAGACTCGCCAGCACGGCCGCGGCATCGGCGACGAACTGCGCGACAATGTCGCGCACGAAATCGCGGCCGCCGAGCTTCTCCAGATCCGCGAGTGCACGCGCGTCGAGCGGTTCGGGTTCGAGTTTGGGCAATTCCCGGTCAGGTGTCGCGCCGCTTCCGGGAATTGTTGCCTGAGGCTGCAAGGCAGCCGCTCGCATGAGTTCCATAGCGCGGCGCGCAAGCTCGTCAGGAATGATCGGCATCGCGACGCTCGCGTCCGCAAAAGATTGCCGCGCGTCGCTCCCTTTCTCGGCCGTAAGCGTGAGGACAGGTATTCCCTTCCCGTGGCATGAGTCGCGCAGTGCCAGCAATCGATCGCTTCCGCACAGAGCGGCGTCCGCAATCAGCAGGTCGATTCTGTCGGCCTGGAGCGCCCGCCGCGCGGCCGCCTCGTCGCTGACGCAGACCGACCGAATTCCGGCCTTTGCAAGACTTTTCTCAATGATGGTCTGGACCGTTCGGCTGCTCTGAAGCACGAGGGCGACAGGTGCGTCGGGCTCGGCCGAAACAGCTTTCGGGTTTTCGGACGGCAATGGTGACTGGGCTTCCATTATCACCGGTTTGTTCTCAAGCGTCGTCTGCTCCTGCGGGAATTGAGTCAGCAGGCTTTTCAACGAGAACAGAATGCAGGCGGAGAGAGCCAGGAGCCCGACGCAGACGGTGAGAGCGTAGCCCGGCTGAACGATCCACACTTCTGCCGGCATAATCCCGGCGATCGAGAATGCCTGGATCAACAGAGCGCAGACGATGAAGCCATTCACGCCCATGTGGACATTCAGTGGAAACGACCGGCGCGCGCGGCCGATCATACCGGCGGTATGATCTTCTCCTCCATGCTCCCCCGGTGATCGCGGAATAGGCAGAATGAACATGGCCGCACTCACGCGCTGCGCGCGAGAGGAACATCCCCTGCGAGCACCTGCTGGAACTGGGCTGCGGGCATCGGCCGGCCGAAATAGAAGCCCTGCACTTCGTCGCAGCCCTCCTCGCGCAGTTTGGCGAGCTGATCCGCCGTCTCGACGCCTTCAGCAACAACAACAAGATCGAGGCTGTGGCCGAGCGTCACGATCGCACGGACGATTGCCGCATCGTTCGGATCCTGTGCCATGTTGCGCACGAAGCTTTGATCGATTTTGATGCGCGTGACCGGCAGGCGCTTCACGTAGCTCAAGGACGAATAACCGGTGCCGAAATCGTCGATGGAGATGCTGACGCCGAGATCGAGCAGCTGACGCAAGTCGTGCGCGACCGATTCCAGATCCTCCATCAGTATGCTTTCGGTCAGCTCCAGATCGAGGCGATGGGGATCAAGTCCTGTCTCCCCAAGCACCTGCGCAACGAGGAGCGGCACCGAG
>JAXDNH010000092.1:0-7495 GCA_034669525.1 Methylobacteriaceae bacterium
GCGGGTTGATCCCGCTTAATTCTTATGCGGATTTTCCGCCCCGCTTGCCCAAGCGGTTTTTGCTCGCGCATGATGGCGAGCGGCTGCTAGAAAGCAAGCGGGTAATTGTGGCGCCGGTAAACCGCCGGGGGCGCTTTTGCCGCGCCTATGCGACCAAAGTTTCATGAGGTGTTGCAAGCGTGAGCGAGTTCGAAGTTTTGATGCCGGACCCCTTGCCGGCGCTCGTCGTCAGGGGGTTGGAGCAGGGCTGCAGCCTGCACAAACTGTGGGAAGCCGCTGACCGGGACGCGGCGCTGAAGGAACTGGCGCCGCGCATCCGCGGGCTCGCCACCGGCGGCGGGCATACGCGCGTAAATGGCGCGTTCCTCTCACGCCTGCCGAAGCTCGAAATCGTCTCAAGCTACGGCGTCGGTTACGATCACATCGACGCCAAATGGGCCGGCGCCCACAACATCATCGTCACCAATACGCCGGACGTGCTCAACGAGGAGGTCGCCGACACCGCCCTCGGGCTGATCCTCTGCGCGGTGCGGCAGTTGCCGCAGGCCGACCGCTACCTGCGCGAAGGGAAATGGCTGCAAAAGCCCTTTCCTTTGACCGCGACGCTACGCGACCGCACGCTTGGGATTGTCGGGCTCGGGCGCATCGGCAAGGCCATCGCCAAGCGGGCCGAAACCTTCGGCCTGAAAATCGTCTATCACGGGCGGAAACCGCAGGCGGACGCCGGGTACGACTACTTCCATTCGTTGGTCGAGATGGCCCGCGCCTGCGACATCCTTCTCGTGATCACGCCGGGCGGGCCCGAAACCAAGCACCTCATCAATGCTGAAGTCCTGGAAGCGCTCGGTCCCGAGGGCGTCCTGATCAATGTCGCCCGCGGGTCGGTCATCGACGAAGAGGCGCTGATTGCCGCCCTACGCGAGCGCAAGATCATGACAGCTGGCCTCGATGTTTTCGCTCAGGAGCCGCGCGTGCCGCAGGCACTGATGGACATGGAGCACGTCGTGCTGTTGCCGCATGTCGGCTCGGCTTCGGTGCATACGCGCAACGCCATGGGCCAGCTCGTGGTCGACAACCTGCTGTCTTACGCCGCCGGGCGCGGACCGCTGACGCCGGTTGCGGAAACGCCTTGGCCCCGCCAGAAGAGCGGTACATTGAGTCCACGATACCTGGAGGCCAGATGATGCTCAGCTCCCGCTCGCTGCTGCGGCTCGACCGAAGCGGCCCGGCCGCCATCCTTGCTTTCAGTCTGGTGCTGATGGCGCAGGCGAGCGCTGCGATCGACCTGACGAGCGTGGAAAAACTCGCCGGCCAGTGGGACCTTTCGCTGAACGATACCAACCGGCGCTGCCGCCTCGTATTGCGACCGGAGCAGGTTGGATCCGGGCTGGCCCTGGCTATGCCGGCCGGCTGCCGGCGCGCCATGCCGCTTCTCAGCGAGATCGGAAGCTGGACGTTGCAACCGGGTGATCGCCTGACCTTTGCCGACGCGAAAGGCAGAGAAGTGCTCGCCTTCCTGCCGAATGGCGGCGGTCCGCTTCTCGCTAGAGGTCCGGAGGGCGAGACCTACCGGCTCACGAATGCGGAGGCTTTGGCCGAAGGCCAGCGCTTCAGCGATCTGCCCGCCGTGCAGGTGCCCGGCTTCGAGACTCCGGCGCCCGCTCCCGCATCGACGGTGGTGGCGGCCACCACCACGCCGGGGGCCGCGTCATCCGCAAAGCCCGATGAGATTGCGGGCCGCTATTCCGTGTTGCGCGAGGGCGGCAAGGACACCGGATGCATGCTGACACTCGACGCGAAAGCGCGCGGGCTCAAGGGCGGCAACAAGGCGCTGCTCGCCCCGGCGTGCCGCGACCAGGGCATCATCATTTTCGATCCGGTGGGCTGGACGCTCGAGAAGGGCCGCCTCAAGCTGACCGCCCGCAAGGGACATCACGCGATTTTCGACCAGAAGAGCGACGGCACCTGGGAGAAAGACCCGAAAGAGGGCAAGGCGCTCGGCCTAAAGAAGATGTAGCGGAGCGCGCTTGGCGCGCTTATCTCCCGTGAGCTCACGAGCCGAACAGGAGAGGCGCATGCCTGCCGCACAGCCCAAAATTCCCGGCCCCGATCATCCGATCACGATTTCTCCGTCGCATGGCCGCGTGCGCGTTCGGCTCGGTGGTGATGTGATCGCTGAGACGAGCGACGCCCTCGACCTGACGGAAGCGACCTATCCCGTTGTGCACTACATCCCGCGCAACGCGGTTCAGATGGACCGGCTGGTGAAGACTGATCACAGCACGCACTGCCCGTATAAAGGCGACGCGAGCTATTTCAGTATCGTTGCGAAAGACGGCACGCGTGTCGAGAACGCGGTCTGGTCTTACGAGACGCCGTTCCCGGCGATGCGGGAGATCACGGGCTATCTAGCGTTCTATCCGAACAAGGTCGAGATCAGGGCGGGCTGAATCGCGGCGTGTCATTCCCGGTCGCGCTACGCGCGGCGGGAATGACAACGCTGCGCAATCTGATTATGACGGCGCGGTAACGACAGAGTAGAAGAATTGCGCGCACCTCTCTCCGGCATACGTGTTCTCGAACTTGCCCGCATTCTCGCCGGTCCGTGGGCCGGGCAATTGCTCGCCGATCTCGGCGCCGACGTCGTCAAGGTCGAGCGCTCCAAAACCGGCGACGATACGCGCGCCTGGGGGCCGCCTTTTGTCGAAGGTGCCGACGGCTCAAATCTCGGCGCCGGCTATTACCATTCCTGCAATCGCGGCAAGCGCGGCGTTGTCGCCGATTTCGAAACGCCGGAAGGCCAGAGGATTGTCCGGCAATTGGCGGCGCATGCCGACGTGCTCATCGAGAATTTCAAGTTCGGCGGCCTGAAGAAATACGGCCTCGATTACGACAGCCTGAAAAAAATCAATCCGAAGCTCATCTACTGTTCGATCACCGGCTTCGGTCAGAACGGCCCCTATGCGCCACGCCCGGGCTATGACTTCCTCGTGCAAGGCATGGGCGGGCTCATGTCGATCACCGGTCCGATCGAAGGGCCGCCTTACAAGGCGGGGGTTGCCGTCGGGGACATTTTCACCGGGCTCTATTCGACAATCGCGATCGAGGCCGCGCTGGTGCGGCGAGAGCGCACCGGCGAAGGCGCTTTCATCGATTGCTGCCTGATCGATTCCATTGTTGGCATTCTCGGCAATCAGGCGCTCTATTATCTCGTGTCCGGCAAAGAGCCGCCGCGCATGGGCAATGCGCACGCGACTGTCATACCTTATGATGTTTTCAAAGCGTCCGATGGCGATTTCATCATCGCGAGCGGCAATGACGGACAATACCAGCGCCTGGTGCAATTGCTCGGCCGCCCCGAGCTTGCCGATGACCCGCGCTTTCGCGAGAACAAGGACCGCATCGCCAACCGCGTTGAGCTCACCCGGATTTTGAACGAGCTTACGTCCAAACTTGCTCGCGCCGTGCTCCTCGAGAAACTCGAAGTTGCGGGCGTCCCGGCCGGACCGATCAATACGCTCTCGGAAGTTTTTGCCGACCCGCAGGTGGTCGCCCGCGGCATGCGGATCGATTCCATCAATGCACGCGCCAAAGGCGGCACCACACCGGGTCTGCGGACACCCATCGTGATCGACGGCGAACCCGCCGCATCGTCGCGCGCCTCGCCGGCGCTCGGCGAGGACATGGAGGACGTGCTGTCTGACCCGGCGTGGGGTGGCAGCAGTCCGCAAGCCCAAGCAGGATAGAAATGCGCGCCTCCAACACCCGCACCGGCGGACAAATCCTCGTCGACCAGCTCGTCGCGCAGGGCGTCGAGCACGTCTTTTGCGTGCCGGGCGAATCCTATCTCGCGGTGCTCGACGCTTTTCATGATGCGAAGCTCAACGTCACCGTCTGCCGCCAGGAAGGCGGCGCGACGATGATGGCGGACGCAAGCGCACGCCTGACCGGTCGTCCCGGAATCGCGTTCGTCACGCGCGGGCCGGGTGCGACCAATGCGATGCCGGCGATCCACATCGCCGAACATGACGACGTGCCGGTGATCCTCTTCGTCGGCCAGGTTGCGCGCGAGATGCGCGAGCGCGGCGCGTTCCAGGAGATGAATTATCGCGCGCTATTCGGCTCGACGACAAAATGGGCGACCGAGATCGACGATCCCGCGCGCATTCCCGAGATCGTCTCGCGCGCCTTCCATGTCGCGATGCAAGGCCGGCCTGGGCCAGTCGTCATTGCCCTGCCGGAAGACATGCTCACCGAGCAAGCGGCGGTCGAGGATGCCGCGCGTGTCGAGCGCCTCGAGACCTATCCCGGCAAACAGCAGATTGCAGAGCTGCACAAGCTTGTATCAGCGGCGAAAGCGCCGATCGTCATTCTCGGTGGCGGCGGCTGGACGCCGCAGGCGGTCGATGACATGCGCGGCTTCGCGGAGCGTTTCGCGCTGCCCGTCTCGACGGTGTTCCGCCGTGCCATGCTCTTCGATTACGGGCATCCGAGCTACATTGGCGAGCTCGGCATCTCGCCCAATCCGAAGCTGAAGACGCGTATCGTATCCGCGGATCTGGTGCTGATCGTCGGCGACCGCATGGCGGAGTTGCAGTCGCAGGCCTACACGCTTTTCGAAATCCCGAACCCGCGGCAGAAGCTCGTGCACATACACGCCGATGCCGAAGAACTCGGACGCGTCTATCACCCGCATCTCGCGATCCACGCGACGCCCGCCGCCTTCTGCGCCGCGCTCTCAGATTTGCAGCCTCGAAACGATATCGCCTGGGCTGATGCGACGCGCCAATCGCGCGCCGACTATATCGCCTGGACGGAAAAGCCGTCGCCGTCGCCAGGCTCGGTGCATATCGGCGAAGTCGCGATCTTTTTGCGCGACCACATTCCCGCTGACGCGATCATCACCAACGGGGCCGGCAATTTCGCGGGATGGGTGCAACGCTATATGCGCTACCGCGCCTTTGGCACACAGCTTGCGCCGACATCGGGCTCGATGGGCTACGGCGTGCCGGCGGCCGTGGGTGCCAAGCGCGTTCATCCCCATCGCATGGTCATCTGTTTCGCCGGGGACGGCGACTTCCTGATGAACGGGCAGGAATTTGCCACCGCCATCCAATACGATCTGCCGATCGTCGTCATCCTTCTCGATAACGGCATGTACGGCACGATCCGCATGCATCAGGAGCGCGACTATCCCGGCCGCATTTCAGCGACTGCGCTGAAAAATCCAGACTTTGCCGCTTACGCCCGCGCCTTCGGCGGCCATGGGGAGACGGTGGAGCGGACCGCGGATTTCGGCCCGGCTTTCGAGCGCGCCGTCAAATCCGGCAAGCCGTCGATCATTCACACCAAGATCGACCCAGAAGCGATCACGCCGACAACGACGCTGAGCCAAATCCGCGAGAAGGCGCTCGCGGCGCGAAAATAGCGGCTCTACGGCACGTCCGCCGGCACCGCCGCGGACGCTTCGATGCGCTTCGACACCAGCTCGCGCAGCTTGGTGAGATCCTGCGCGAACAGCCGGATGCCCTCGGCGAGTTTGTCAGTCGCCATCGCATCCTCGTTGAGCATGTAGCGGAAGCTCTTTTCGTCCAGCGACATTCTTGACGGCGCATCGCTGCGCGCCGTCTCCGGCGAGAGTCTCCGCTCGAGCTTTCCCTGATCCTTCGCCAGCCCCTCAAGCAGGGACGGCGAGATCGTCAGGCGATCGCAGCCGGCAAGCGCTTCGATTTCGCCTTGGTTGCGGAACGATGCGCCCATGACGATAGTCGGAATTTCGTGGGCCTTGTAATAGGAATAGATCTGCTTGACCGACTTCACGCCTGGATCGGTTTCAGCGGTGTACTTTTCACCCGTCGACTTTGTGTACCAGTCGAAAATGCGTCCGACAAACGGCGAGACAAGGAACGCGCCGGCATCCGCCGCCGCTGCGGCCTGCGCCAGCGAGAACAGAAGCGTCATGTTGCAATCGATGCCGTCGCGCTGCAGCACCTCAGCGGCGCGCATGCCCTCCCAGGTCGAGGCGATCTTGATGAGGATGCGCTCGCGATCGACGCCGCGGCTCTCATAATCGGCGATGATGGCGCGCCCCTTGGCGATGGTCCCTTCCGTATCGAAGGAAAGATCGGCGTTGACTTCCGTGGAGACACGGCCGGGCACGAGGTTCGTCAGCTCCGCGCCGACATTGATGACGACGCGATCGGCGATGACGCTCGTCGCCTTGTTGTGACTGCGCCCCCAGACGACGGCCTCTTCCACCAGTTCGTGGACGGCTTCGCTGTCGCTCTGCACCGCCTTCAGGATCAGCGACGGATTGGTGGTGCAGTCGACCGGCTGGTATTTACGGATGGCATCGAGATCGCTCGTATCCGCGACCACGACCGTCATTTCTTTGAGCTGGTCCAGCTTCGAGGGCATCGGCACTCCTTCGATCTCCGCTCTGATATATAGGCCGGCTACAGCACTTTTCCCGGATTGAGCAGCCCCTTCGGATCGAGCGTGCGCTTCAGCGCCCGCATGACGTCGAGGGCGACGGGGTCCTTCACCTTGGGCAGGAGATCGCGCTTCAGGCGGCCGATTCCGTGCTCGGCGGAAATCGATCCGCCATAGCTCGCGACAATCGCGTGCACGATGTCGTTGATCTCATGCCAGCGCGACAGGAATGCCTCTTTGTCAACGCCGATCGGCTGCGAGACGTTGAAGTGGATATTGCCGTCGCCGAGATGCCCGAAGGCGACGACGCGCGCGCCGGGAAGCGCAGCCTCGACCGCTACGGTTGCGGCTTCGATGAAGGACGGAACGGCGGCGACGGGCACGGACACGTCGTGCTTGATCGAGCCGCCCTCATGCTTCTGTACTTCGGACAGGTGCTCGCGCAGACCCCAGAACGCGTTGCGCTGAACGAGCGAATTCGCCAGCGCCGCATCTTCGGCGATGCCTTTCTCCAGTGCTTCGGCAAGGAGGGTTTCCGCGGTCTCCTGCAGTCCTTGCGCGGCTTGCGAGGCAAGTTCGATCAGCACGTACCAGGCGTGCGCGCCCGATAACGGATCGCGCGATCCCGGCGAATGCCGGAGCACAAAATCGAGCCCAATGCGCGGAAGCAGTTCGAATGTGACAACGGAATGCCCGGCGCGCTCCTGCGCGAGCGTCAGCAGCGACAGCGCGGCCTGCGGGCTCGCAAGTCCGACGAAAGCGGTCGCGTTCGCGCGCGGCCGCGGAAACAGCTTCAGCACGGCCGCGGTGATGATGCCAAGCGTGCCCTCCGCACCCATGAAGAGGTGCTTCAGATCGTAACCGGTATTGTCCTTCTTCAGCTTCGATAAATTCGAGAGCACGCGTCCATCGGCGAGCACGACTTCGAGCCCGAGGACGAGATCGCGCGCATTGCCGTAGGCAAGCACCGCGGTGCCGCCGGCATTGGTCGAGAGATTCCCACCGATGGTGCAGGAGCCCTCGGACGCTAGGGATAATGGGAAGAGTCGGTCAACGCGCTCCG
>JAXDNH010000093.1:0-6857 GCA_034669525.1 Methylobacteriaceae bacterium
AATCGTTGAACAGCACCGTGTCCTGCGGAACCATGCCGATCTGCGCACGCAAGGAATCCTGCGTGACCTCCGCGATGTTCTGTCCATCGATCGAGATCGCGCCGGCCTGCGGCTCGTAGAATCGGAAGATCAGCCGCGAGATCGTTGATTTGCCGGCGCCTGACGGGCCGACGATCGCGACAGTTCGGCCCGGCGGCACCTCGAAGCTGACGCCGCGCAGGATCGGGCGGATCGGATCATAGGCAAACCACACATCCTTGAAGCGCACGTGCCCCTCGCTGACGACCAGCGGCAGCGCGCCCGCCCGATCCTGAACTTCCGGGCTGTGTGCGAGAACCTCGAACATTTTTTCGATGTCGATCACCGCCTGTTTCACTTCGCGATAGAACATGCCCATGAAGTTCAGCGGCTGATAAAGCTGGATCATCATCGCATTGATCAGCACGAAATCGCCGACCGTGTTGGTGCCGTTGCGAATCCCGGCAACGCACATGATCATGACGGCGGTGAGGCCGAGCGTGAAGATCACCGCCTGCCCTGCGTTGAGAACCGCGAGTGAGGTGTAAGTCTTGACGCTCAGCCTCTCGTAGCGCTCCATCGACTTGTCGTAGCGCGCCGCCTCGCGCGCTTCGGCGTTGAAATATTTGACCGTTTCGTAGTTCAAAAGGCTGTCGATCGCCTTGGTGTTGGCGTCGACGTCGCTCTCGTTCATCGAGCGGCGGATGGCGATGCGCCAGTTGGTGGCGATGGTCGTGAACACCATGTAGGCGACGATCATCAAAGCCGTCGTCAGTGCGTAGCGCCAGTCGAACTGGAAGAGAAATACGCCGAGGATCAGCAGGAACTCGACGAGCGTCGGCACGCCGGTCAGCATGACCAGGCGCACAATGGTCTCAATGGCGTTGCGGCCGCGTTCGAGAACGCGCGTCAGGCCGCCGGTCTTGCGCTCGAGATGAAAGCGCATCGACAGTTGGTGCATGTGCACGAAGACATCGTTGGCAAGGCGTCGCACCGCGTTCATCGCAACGGCTGCGAAGAGGCCGTCGCGAAGCTGCGTCAGAAACGCCATGATGACGCGCAGAAGGCCGTAGAGGAGCGTGAGCGCGACGGGCCCGGCGATCAGCGCCGGCAGGGCAACATCGTGCGACTCTGCGCCGGTCAGCGCATCCGTCGCCCATTTGAACGCATAGGGGATGGCGATGGTGACGAGCTTGGCGGCGAGAAGCAGAACGACCGCGAGAAAGATGCGCATGCGCAGGTCGGCGCGCTCGTGCGGCCAGATGTAGGGCCACAGATGCCGGAACGTGCGCATAAGCGACGCGTCGCCAAGGGTCTCATTGTTCGCGAGAGGAGGTGGTGACAGGCGCGGAGGCTCTGGAGGTGCGATATGTTTCATTTCGAAGGGGATTGGGCTGCGCCGGGATTCCTATATAGGCGTACGGGGCAAAAACGCATCCGCGCGCAAACATCCGCTGCAGACGGCGGCACCCGGAGTCACTTCTGCGGCATCACAAGAACCTGGCCCGCATAGATCAAATTCGGATTGCGAATCTGGCTGGAATTGGCCTCGTAGATCACTGTGTACCGCATGCCTTTGCCCAAGTGCCGACGGCTGATCCGCCACAGGCTATCGCCGCGGGTGACGGTTGCAGCCGAAATTTCCGGGATGACGGGATTTGCGGCTCGATTATTTGCCGCAACGGACGTTCCGGTTTGAGCAGGAGCCGCGCCTGGTCCCGACAACATCGAGGGTGTTTGCGAGGCTTCCGCGACCGGGCTTGCTGATGATGAGGAGGACGGACGAGCGGGTTCTGCCGCAACATGGCTCGTCGGCCGCGCCGCCGTCGCGGTCTCCCCGGCACGCGGGAGCGTAAGCGGCTGCGACGCCCTGGGCGGGCTAGCGGAAACGGTGGGCGCCGCGGCGGCGACGGCAGCAGGCGCATCAAACGGCACCTCGGCGCGCGAGAGGACCTTTCCTTGCTCGCCGACCACATCGGCGCGAAGCACATATTTGCCGCCGCTCACCCCTTTATTGATGGTCAGCGACCATTTGCCGTCCTTCTCGCTCGCCGCGTCGGCAATGTGACTGCCGTTGAGGTAGAGGCGCACGGTCGAACCGGCCGGCGCCGTCCCGGTCGCGAAGAAATGCCCGCCCGCCTCCACCTCCGCAGTTCGGATGGTGACCTGCCCGCTAGCAGGCGCAGCTGTAGTCGCCGGGCTCTTCGCAGGCGGCCCGGGCGCGGGCGCCGCAAGAACGACGCTCGGCTTGCCAGGTTCGGCGAGGGTCACGAGGGGGCTCGTGCCCGGCCGAACCGCGACGGCAACGCTCTGGTTCGACGAGACGGGTAGTTGGCCCTCGGGCGTGATCCTCAACGCCAGCAGATGGTCGCCTTCGCCAAGCGACGGCGGGAGAAGGACGAACTCGCCGTTTCGGTCCACTTTCTCGCCGGCGACGACCCTACCCCGGTCGAGGAGTTCGACCCGGGCAGCACCGGGTGCGCGGCCCGCCACCACTGTCTCACCACCCGGCGTGACCCGCACAATGTCGAATTCCGGGGGCTTCGGACCGGCGGCAGGAGCGCTCGGCTGGACCGCCGCCTGTTGCGGCAGCGCGGGGTTGGATTCAGGCGGCGAGGCCACAGGGCTCGCCTCCTTTGGCGGCACTCGCGGGCTCGTCTGCTGCGGCTGCGCCGGCCGAAGAGATTGCGGGGTGACCGCCACGACCGGCGGCTTTTCCGGCGCCCGGAAGTACAGAACCGCACCGATCGCCGCCGCGAGCGCAATCAACGGGATCGCAATGATGCGAATGGAGAATGAGGACATAGAAGGCACGCTTCCCGACGAAACTCTAACGCATGCGCCGGCAGCCCGCCATCACTCCAATCGCCCCGCTTGCTGCCGCATCGCGTGGGGTTCATGAAGGCGCCGATGAATCAGATCGTTAGAACCAAAGTCCAGGCGATTCGGAATGTCTGTGTCTATTGCGGTTCGGCGGACGCGGTCGATCCGACTTATGTCGCGGCGGCGGCACGCCTCGGTAAACTTCTGGCGGAAGCCGGAATGCGCCTCGTTTATGGCGGCGGCTCGAACGGGCTCATGGGCGCGGTCGCACGTGCCGTCATCGAGAATGGCGGCAACGTCACCGGCATCATTCCGGAATTCCTGAAGAACCGCGAACTGATGCTGAAAAGCGCGCAGGACTTGGTCGTGGTGCCGGACATGCACACGCGAAAGCGCCTGATGTTCGAGCGCGCCGATGCGTTCATCGCGTTGCCCGGCGGCATCGGCACGCTGGAGGAGCTCGTCGAGCAGCTGACCTGGGTGCAGCTCGAGCGACATACCAAGCCGGTGCTGATTGCCGATATCGGCGGCTTCTGGAAGCCGCTGCTGTCGCTTTTCGCGCATATGCGCGAGCACGGTTTCATCCGGCCCGAATTCGAGGTGCGCTATCTCGTCGCCGAGCGGATCGAGGACGTGATCCCGATGTTGCAAATGGCCGCTGAGCGGAGGCCGGTCGAACGCGCGCGGCTCGACCCGCGGCTCTAGCCCCGTGCGGTCCTACACCGCGCCCGATTTCATCAGCTTATAGGTGATCGAATCGACGAGTGCCTGAAACGAGGCGTCGATGATGTTCGCCGACACGCCGACGGTCGACCACGTGTCACCTTCGGCATCGCCGCATTCGATCAGCACACGCGTCACCGCGTCCGTGCCACCCTGGAAGACGCGCACGCGATAATCGCGCAACTCCACGTCTTCGATATATTTTTGGTATTTGCCCAAATCTTTGCGCAGCGCGAGATCGAGCGCGTTGACCGGCCCGTTGCCCTCGGCGGCCGAGATCATCACCTCGCCGTCGATCTTCACCTTCACGATCGCTTCGGATACCGAGACGAGCTCGCCGACTGCGTTGAAGCGGCGCTCGACATTGACGCTGAAACGCTCGACGTCGAAAAAATGCGGCACCTGCCCGAGCATACGGCGCGCGAGCAGCAGGAATGACGCGTCGGCGCCTTCGTAGGCATAACCGAGCGCCTCACGCTCCTTCACTTCATCGAGCAGACGCGCGATGCGCGAATCGCTTTTATCGAGACTAATGCCGAGGCGTTCCAATTCGGCGATCACATTCGACTTGCCGGCTTGATCGGAGACGAGCACCTGCCGCCGATTGCCTGTCGCTTCAGGCGGCACGTGCTCGTACGTGCGCGGGTCCTTCAGCATCGCAGACGCATGAATGCCGGCTTTCGTCGCGAACGCGCTGGCACCGACATAAGGTGCATGCCGGTTTGGCGCGCGGTTCAACAGCTCATCGAGCGTGTGGCTCACTTTCGCCAGCATCGCCAGCTTGTCCGGGGTGACGCCGATCTCGAAGCGATCCGCGTAATCCGGCTTTAGAAGCAGTGTCGGAATGAGCGAAACAAGGTTCGCATTGCCGCAGCGCTCACCAAGGCCATTCAGTGTGCCTTGCACATGGCGCGCGCCCGCACGAATCGCGGCAAGCGAATTGGCAACTGCGTTTTCCGTGTCGTTATGCGTATGGACACCAAGGCGATCGGGTGGGACATGTTGGGCAGCGTCGCGAACAATCGCCTCCACTTCGTGCGGCAGCGTCCCGCCATTGGTATCGCAGAGCACGATCCAGCGCGCGCCGGCCTCCAGCGCGGCTTTTGCGCATTTGAGCGCATAATTGCGATTAGCTTTGTAGCCGTCGAAGAAATGCTCGCAATCGAGAACCGTTTCACGGCCTTTGTCATGGGCGGCGGCGATCGACTGTGCGATGCCCTCGAGATTTTCCTCGAGCGAAATCCCGAGCGCCACGCGCACATGATAATCCCACGTCTTCGCAACGAAGGCGATGACATCGGCATCAGCATCGAGCAGTGCCGCAACGCCGGGATCGTTCGCGGCCGAGCGGCCCTCGCGTTTCGTCATGCCGAAGGCGGCAAAGCGCGCCTTCACCGGCGGACGCTTCTCAAAGAATTTCGTGTCAAGCGGATTGGCGCCGGGATAGCCGCCCTCGATGTAATCGATGCCGAGCTCGTCGAGCAGTTTGGCGATGTGACGCTTGTCGTCGAGCGAAAAGTCGACGCCGGTCATCTGCGCGCCGTCGCGCAGCGTCGTGTCGAAGAGATAGAGACGTTCGCGCGACATCAATGTACCGCGCTCGTCGGAGGCGCGTGACCAGCGTCATTGGCGGCAAGACGCTTTTCCATGACGGTCTTGCCAAGCCATTCGCCGAAGCAATCGACGGTTTGGCGATGCAACGATTGATAGCCGCGCTTTTCGAAAAAACCACGCGCCGTGTCGCTCGCGTCGGCACTGAGCTTTGTGGCGCCGCGTACGCCGGCAAGCTTTTCGAGCGCATCGCAGAGCGTGGTCGCGACTCCCTGCCCGACCGCCTGCGGATCGACATAGAGCATGTCGAGGTGATCTGGTGCCCGCAACGAGGCGAAGCCGGCGACCTCGCCGTGCAGAAGCGCGATAAGCGTCAGATTGCCCGCGAGTCTCTCGGCGAATGCATCTTCATCGGCGAGCGCCGCCCAGGCCGCCTGCTGCGCCTCGTTGTAATCCTCCGCCGTCAGCTCCTCGATGCTGGCGCGAAAAATCGCCGCAAGCCGCGGCAAGTCGGCCGGAAGAAATGGGCGAAGAGAGGGTCTCATCGGCATAGATCACGCAATACGCTCACACGCCCGTCGGATAATTTGGGCTCTCGCGGGTGATCGTCACGTCATGCACATGGCTTTCGCGCAACCCCGCGCCGGAAATACGCACGAAACGCGCGCGCTTCTGGAACTCCGAAATATTTCCCGCGCCGACATAACCCATCGCCGCGCGCAACCCGCCGGCAAGCTGATGCAGGATCGGGCCGACAGGCCCGCGATATGGCACCTGGCCTTCGATGCCCTCCGGCACGAGCTTCAGCGAATCCTTGATGTCCTGCTGGAAATAGCGGTCCGCGGAGCCGCGCGCCATCGCGCCAACCGATCCCATGCCGCGATACGATTTGAACGAGCGCCCTTGGTACAGATAGACTTCGCCCGGGCTTTCGTCGGTGCCGGCGAGAAGCGAGCCGATCATCACGCATTCCGCGCCGGCAGCGATCGCTTTGGCGAGATCGCCGGAATATTTGATGCCGCCATCGCCGATGACCGGCACGTCGTTCCGCTGCGCGACTTCCGCCGCGTCGAGGATGGCGGTAAGCTGCGGTACGCCAACACCAGCGACAACGCGTGTCGTGCAGATCGAGCCCGGCCCGATGCCGATCTTGATTGCGTCGGCGCCGGCGTCGATCAGCGCTTTTGCGCCCTCCGCCGTTGCGACGTTTCCGGCGAGGATCGCAACTTTGTTGGACACGCGCTTGATGCGCCCGACCTGATCGAGCACCGATTGCGAATGGCCGTGCGCAGTGTCGACGACGATGCAATCGACGCCGGCATCCATCAGCATCAGCGCGCGCTCGTAACCCTTGTCGCCGACCGTCGAGGCAGCGGCAACGCGCAGACGGCCTTCCGCGTCCTTGCAGGCATCGGGATAGAGCGTCGCCTTCTCGATGTCCTTCACGGTGACAAGCCCGACGCAACGCTCGTCCTCGTCGACGACGAGCAGCTTTTCGATTCGGTTCTGGTGCAGCAGCCGGCGCGCTTCATCTTCCGTCACGCCCCCTTCGCGCACCGTGACGAGCTTCCGCGTCATCAATTCCGAGACGGGAATTTGCGGATCGGCGGCAAAGCGCACGTCGCGGTTGGTCAAAATGCCGCAGAGCTTGCCGGCCCGTCCGTTCTCGCCGCGCTCGACGACCGGAATACAGGAAATGCCATGACGCCGCATGAGCGCCAGCGCGTCCGCAAGCGTCTGGT
>JAXDNH010000094.1:0-11318 GCA_034669525.1 Methylobacteriaceae bacterium
GCGCTCGCGGGCTTCGAAAAATCCGGGCACTTTTTTTTCAATGCGCCGGTCGGGCGCGGCTATGATGACGGGTTGCTGACGGCCATTCAGATCGTCGAAATGCTCGATCGTAATCCGGGCAGGTCGATGGCCGATCTTTATGCCGCCCTGCCGCGCACTTGGGGCTCGCAGACCATGTCGCCGCATTGCGATGATGAGAAGAAATATGGGGTCGTAGAGAAAGTCACTGCACGGTTCCGGCAGATGGAGAACGCCGGCGAGTCGCTGATCGGGAGCAAAATCCGCGACCTTGTCACCGTCAATGGCGTACGTGTGACCGTCGCCGATGGGACCTGGGGACTGGTCCGTGCCTCATCGAACAAGCCCGAGCTTGTCGTCGTCGTCGAAAGCCCGGTTTCGGAAGCGCGCATGCGCGACATGTTTCACGCGGTCGACGGAATCCTGCGCGAAAGTCCGGAAGTCGGCGAATATAATCAGACGATATGAGCCGGCGGGTCGCGGCTCACGGGCATTTCGTTCCGGTCGTCGCCTGGTAGGCGAGCGAACTTGTCCCGCGCGGGCGCATAAATTGCGTCTGGGCCATGTTGAAAGTCTTCGACAGCTTCCAATTATAAAGTTGGAAGCTGAAGCCGGGAATGTATTGATAGGTCACGTCGGCCACGACGATTGGACCCGGCGTTGCCGGCGAGGCGGTAAAACCCGTCGGAATCGTGGTAGTCGAAACCGGTGCGGCATTGGCAGGGGTGAGAATCTGACACGGTCGTGCGGTTCCCCCGTTATTTGCGATCGTCCAGTCGGTTTTAGCTTGGCAGCATGTGCCGTCGCTTTTGTTGCTCAACAGAACTTGCGAGACGGTCATCTTGAGGTTTGTCGTTGAATAGGGCGCCATGATCGCGGACGAGGCGCCGAAAATATTCGACATGATCGAGTCAGTGATGTTTGTGGTGCCTCCCGTCTGCAACTGCTGCTGTTGCGCGGTGAGGTCCGCGAGCGTCCGGGCGACCAGCGTCATTCTCTGGCTCGCCATATAGCCCTTCGAAAGTTCGACGATGCCGAGGTAGAGCGTCAGCATGAACGGCAGGATGAGCGCGAACTCGACCGCGGCGACTCCGCGCTGGTCCTGTTTGGCAGTGTCAACGCACCTCTGCCAAGTGAAGGCGGAGCCGCGCGTCATGAGCCATAAGGCTCCGTCTGGAACACGGCGGTCGCCAGGATGACGTTCTTCGTTGTCCCGCCGGACACACCGAATATGTTGCTCGTTCCCCCGAGGATCGAAAGATAGCTTGGCAACTGATACATCACGCGCACGACATTGATCGTGCTGGGTCCGCCGGGATTGAATTGCGCCTGCGATGGCGTTGTGAAAATCGTCTTTGACGTGTCCGCCGAGGAGAAATTGTTCGCGACCCGCACGTCGATAATAAGCTTCGAGCAGTCGATGAGCTTTGGCAGCGTAGTATTCGACGTGCCGCCGGATGTCGTGGGGCAAACGAGATTGCGGAATTGCGAAACCGTCAGGTTGGCGCTTTGCGCCTGACCGGTCATGATCTGGCGTGCCGCGGTTTCCGTGGCGCTCTCCAGTGCCTGGGCGGCGAAGAGCACAATCGCCGTCTGGAGGGTAGCCAACAGGAGTGCGATGAACGGAACGGCGATGATCGCGAATTCTACTGCGGCCGCGCCCTTTTCGGCACGTGCGAACCCGACGAGCACGGCTCGCGCACACGGGTAGCGGGCGCAAAGAGCGGCGGTGATCTTCTCACGCGAAAACATGGCGCCCCGTGGATCGTGCCCTGCGGCACCTTGCTTGCCGAGCGATTTTCACTTGCCGAGCGATTTTCACGAAAAGCTTATGCAACAAGACTTGCAGTCCCGTTACCGGCAGCGGTGAGCTTGCCGGAGCGCCGGTAAGCTTTCGTCAACGGTCTATTTCGGGCCGCCGGGTTGCGATAGCGCGGTTCGCGCCTTCACATTGCCGGCGACGTCGCCGAGATACTTGCCTTCGTCGCCCAGATTGATCGTCGGCTCGCAACGCGGCGAGCAGGCATAGGATTCGCGGCTCATGCCGCGGTGGACGATCAGCGCATTGTCGGCCGGATTGACGCGGACAATGGATTCGGCGACGGGAGTGCCAGCAGCATCGAGCGCAATGAGGTTGGTAGTTCCATAACTTTTGCCGGTGATGACCATCAGGCCGTTGGTCTTGAGCGGCGTCACGTCGGCGATGATCGGATTGCCGATAACAAGCGTTTGTGTGCGGTCGGGCAATTTTACGATCCGCGCGCGGTCCAGCGTGACGATGATTGTTTCTTCAGCGCGCGAAGGCTGCGGCAGAAGCATTGCCAGGGCGAGAAGCGCCGCACCGACCCGGCAGAGCGCAGGCAGAAACGCAGACATGATCACTCCGCACACAAAACAATGTCTATAAGAGACGAGAATTGGTGAAAAAACACTGAAGAGGCGAGAATAGGCAAAGTCTGCGAAGCTATTTCATGAGAGCTTAACCACGGATAGGGAAGCGCATATTCAGGCGTGATTTCGATATAAGATTAACGCGATTGCAAGGTGTCCCCTCTTAGTGTCCGGCACATTCCCGGCCGCACTCCCTTCCTTGTGCCGGACGCGGGACGAACGGAGCAAGGAGCAGAGATTATGAAGAGTGTCTTCACACGGTTTCTGAGGGACGAGTCGGGCGCCACCGCAATCGAATACGGCCTTCTCGCCGCTCTCATCAGCGTCGTCATCATCGGCGCGGTCAAGGTCGTCGGCACCAAGCTGAATGCCGGCTTCAACAACATCGCAAATAACCTCTCCTAAGGGTCAGTTCAGCCACTTAGAGGTAAAAGCGGCCTCGGTAACGAGGCCGTTCTTATTTCACCAGTCGTTAACATTCATTTCACTCCCGGCGTATAGGCTCGAGAAATGCTCATGACCGGAGCCAGCTAGGGATCATCTTCGAACCATGCTTGCCATGCTCATGATTGCCGCGTTTCCGGGCTTGCTCGCATACGCCGCGTTCTCAGATCTCTTCACGATGACGATTTCGAACCGCATTTCAATCGCCCTCGTCGTCGGATTTCTCGTCGTGGCCGGTATCGTGCACATGCCGATCGAGGCGATTGCATCGCATGTGGGCTGTGGACTGGCCGTGCTTGCCGGGACCTTCGTGCTTTTTGCGATGGGGTGGGTCGGTGGCGGCGACGCCAAGCTCGCAGCGGCGACCGCGCTTTGGCTCGGCTTCGAGCACCTGGCGGATTATGGATTGGTCGCGGCCCTGATCGGCGGGGCCCTCACCTTGACCATCCTGCAGCTTCGCAAATTGCCGATGCCGCGGTGGGCGATCAAACGCGAGTGGATCGCCCGACTGCACGAATCCGACAGCGGAATCCCCTACGGCATCGCGCTCGCGATCGCAGGGGTTCTCGTCTATCCCGATACATCCATCTGGGTCTCGGCGATCACTCTCTAGACGCGTCGGAGAGGGGGAATGGATCGATTTGGAGAGAATCGGTTAACCTTAACTTGACGTTTGCCTGCTTCAATCCGGTCAGCTCCAGTGCAGCGTAGCGGATTGAAAAGCGATGAAAATAGCTCGCGTTGCGGTACTTGGCGTCGCCCTCGCGGCGGGGGGTGCCGCAGCCTATCTCGTTAGCGGATCGAAGCCGCAGCCGGCTCCACAGGTCGTGCAGGCGCCCCCGCCCGTGCAGACGGAAGAGGTGCTTGTCGCCGCCAAAGAACTCAATTTCGGGGCCGCCATCGGCGATGGCGACATGTCCTGGCAGACCTGGCCGAATACCGGTGCGGGCAAGGGCGTATTCATCCGCAAGAGCGAGAACCCCAACGCCCTGAGCGATGTCAAGGGCTCGCTTGTGCGCGGCAACTTCCTCGTTGGCGAACCGTTGCGCCGTGACCGCCTCGTCAAAGGACCGACGGCGGGACTGATGTCGACCATGCTTTCGTCCGGCATGAGAGCGGTCGCGATCAACATCGATTCTCAGGGTGCGACCACGGCCGGCGGATTCATCCTACCCAACGATCATGTCGACGTCGTGCGTACTTATCGCGACGACGAGGCTACCAAGGCGACAGGCAGCGATGTCGTCGTGACGCAGACGATCCTCAGCAATGTTCGCGTGCTCGCGATTGGGCAGAACGTGCAGAACAAAAACGGCGAGGCCGTCGTTGTCGGCTCGAATGCGACGCTCGAACTCGAGCCGAAGCAGGCCGAGCTGATCATCCTTGCGCAGCGGACCGGACAGCTTTCGCTGACGCTACGGGCGATGGTCGACGCGAACAAGACAGGCGAAAACGTTGCCGCGGATTCATCCGATGAGTCCTCTTTGACTATCGTGCGCTTCGGTGTCGCGGCGCAGTCGCGTGTGCGTTGATGTCCTGAGTACCTGTTCAAAAGAGAGCTTCAGCCAGGACCGCCGCTCATGAATAAGGGGTTGACGAAGAGAATAGCCGGAATGGTCTTTGCCTTCGCCGGAACCCTCTTTGGCGCGGTTTCATCGCAGCCGGTGCGCGCTGAGCAGGCCGGGATCGAGAGCCCGCAGCAGGCCATGCTGGCGCGCCGGTTCACGATGGGTGTCGGCCGCTCGATCATCGTCGATCTCCCACGCGACGCGGCGGAGATCGTGGTGGCCAATCCCGCTGTTGCCAATACGGTGGTGCGCTCGCCGCGCAAGATTTTCGTTCTGGCGACCGGCGCGGGTCAGACGACGATCTTCGCGCTTGATCAGCAGGGGCATCAGATCGCCAATATCGAACTGACCATCGGACGCGACGTCGGCGAACTTGCCCAGATTCTCAAGACGGCGTTGCCAAAGTCGGAAATCGTGCCGCGCACGATCAACGACACGATCATTCTGACGGGCTACGTGGATTCCGGCGGCGAGGCGCAGCAGGCGGTCGATATCGCGCGCGGTTTTGCAAGTAAATTGAGCAGCGTCGCCGGGCTCGGAGCTGCGGCCGGACCCGCGGTCGTAGATAGCGGATCGGTGGTCAACTCGCTGATCATTCGCGGTCGCGATCAGGTGAGCCTCAGGGTAACCGTTGCCGAAGTGCAGCGGCAGGTCTTGAAGCAGCTCGGCGTCGCCACAAACACAACGGCAGGCGAGAAGCAGGTTTCCGGCAATTGGGGAAGTCTCGTGCAGGATAATCCCTTCTCGCTGAATGGACAGATTTCGAAGAGCGCACTTCAGTTTCTAGGGCCTAACAACACGTCGGTAACCCTCAACGCGTTCGAGCGTTACGGCGTCTCCCGCGTACTGGCCGAACCAACGGTGACAGCGGTGTCGGGAGAGAACGCCAAGTTCACGGTCGGCGGCGAAGTACCGGTCCCGGCAAGTTCGAGCTGTACTGCGATTGGCACGACGACACAGACGCTTTGCACGCCCTCGATCGCGTACAAGCCGATCGGAATCGAGCTGAACTTCACCCCTGTGGTGCTCTCGGAGGGCCGCATCCTGTTGCGGATCGCGACCGAAGTTACCGAGGTCGATCAACAGAATTCCTTCACCTACGCCGGCGTGACCGTGCCGGGCTTTCGCACGCGTAAACACGAGACGTCAGTCGAATTGCCCTCCGGCGGCTCGATCGCAACCGCGGGGCTGCTTCAGCAAAGTGCCCGCAATTCGATCAATGGCCTGCCGGCCGTCATGAATCTTCCGATCCTCGGTGCGCTCTTCCGCTCCCGTGATTATCAGCGCCAGGAGACTGAACTCCTGATCGTGGTCACGCCCTACATCGTGCGGCCAATCTCGCCGAATGAAATCGCGCGGCCTGATGATGGTTTTGCCGACGCAAGCGATCCACAGGGCTGGCTACTCGGCCGAGTCAACCGTCTCTATTCGAGCCGCAACAATCCGGAAGCCGTCCAGAATTACAAGGGACGCTTCGGTTTCATCACGGACTGATCCCATGCCGAGGCGTACCAGAATGTTGCCGGGTGAAACGACACGAATGCAAACCCGTGAGAAACCCTCCGCCGTGTTGCGGCCAATGTTGGGCGTGCTCGCGCTCATCATTTGCGGCGTGCCGCTCGCCGGTTGCGGCGGGGACCGCGTTGTCGCGGATGCGACCACGCCGCCTGATTATCGTGTCCGCCATCCCATCATCGTCGGCGAGTCTGACTATTCGCTCGATCTCTTCCCTACCGGCTCGAACGGCAACCTCGATCCCCGCTCCATCGATCGGCTGCGCGACTTCGCGCAGCGCTATCGCGAACTCGGGCACGGGCAAGTCACCGTCCTGATGCCTACCGGCGGTTCGTATAATCCATCCGAGTCTGCCTCGCTCGCACATATCCGGCAAATCTTCGGGCCGATCGGGGGCTATGTCGCAGTGGCTCCCTATCCGGTCGCCGATCCGACCCTTGCCGCGCCCGTGCGCGTCAGCTTCGAAGGCGTGAAAGCGCGCCTGTCGCATCGCTGCGGAGATTGGCCGAACGATCTTGCCTCCGGCAGCACGGCGCACGGCTGGGAAAATAAGACGTGGTGGAATTTCGGCTGCGCCAATCAGAACGCCATGGCGATGCAGATCGCCGATCCGCGCGATATCGCGGGGCCGCGCGGCGAACGCGCGGCGGACACGAACATGCGTATTCGTGCCATCGAACACGTGCGGAAGGGAGAGGATCCCGGAACGAAATGGGTCGTCAAGAACAGTAGCATCGGCGCCGTCGGGAGCAGCCAATGAGAGTGGTTGAACGTAGCACCGGCAGCGATAGCGAGGCAGAGCGGGAGCGGATCGCTCCCGTTCCGCGCATTTCGTTGCAGGCTTTTTGCGAAACGCCCGAGCTCGCCTCGATCATCAATGAATCGTGCACCGATCGCCGCATGGATAAGGCCCATGCCAAGGTCCACATGGGCGGCGCGCCCGCGGCGGTCGAGGCATTCCGCAGCGCGCCGACGCCGAACGTCATCGTCATCGAATCGTCCGCGGATCGCGCTGAACTCGTCGCGCATCTGGAGTCGCTTTCTGATTTCTGCGATTCCGGAACGAAGGTCATCGTTGGTGGGCGCGTCAACGACATCACGCTGTTTCGCGAACTCATGGCGCGCGGCGTCAGTGAATATCTGGTGATGCCGTTCGGTGTGCTCGATTTCATCCGCGCGGTCTCATCGCTTTACACAAGCGACGGAGCCGATCGGCTCGGCCGCATTATCGCGGTGACTGGCGCGAAAGGAGGCGTCGGCGCCTCTTCGATCGCACACAACATGGCCTGGTCCATCGCACGCTCCTTCGAGACGCAGACGATCATCGCCGATCTCGACCTCGCGTTCGGCACGACCGGCCTCGATTTTAATCAGGACCCGCCGCAGGGAATTGCGGAGGCGGTGTTTGCTCCAGAACGCCTCGACACCAACCTTGTCGATCGCCTGCTGTCTAAGTGCAGTGACCGCCTGAGTATTCTGGCGGCTCCTGCGACGGCCGATCGTGCCTATGATCTCCACGAGAACGCCTTCGATGCTCTGATCGACATCCTGCGCTCTTCCGTGCCCTGCGCGATTCTCGATGTGCCGCATACATGGACGTCGTGGGCGCGACGCATGCTGGTGAGCGCGGATGAAGTCGTCGTCGTCGCCGCACCCGATCTCGCCAATTTGCGCAATGCCAAGAGTCTGTTCGATGCGTTGCGCGCGGCGCGGCCAAACGACGCCAGGCCGAAGCTTGTCCTGAACTTTGTCGGCGTGCCGAAACGGCCGGAAATCACGACGAAGGATTTCGCCAAAGCGGTCGAAGTCGACCCGCTCGCCGTCATTCCCTTCGAGCCGAAGCTCTTCGGAACGGCGGCCAACAACGGGCAGATGATCGCCGAGGTCGAAGCCAACAGCAAAGTCGCCGACATTCTCGACGACATCGGGCGCGCCGTTCTCGGCAAGGCGGAGGCGCGGAAGACCAGGCGCGCCTTGCTCGACCCGTTGATGTCGCGGCTGCGCCTCAAGGCTTCGTGACGGGGTGATGGATTTCCGCGATGTTCGGTAAGCGTTCAAGCTTCGGAACGGCGGGTGCGGCACAGCAATCGGCCGCGCCGCAGCAGGAATTCCGCGCGCCCCTTCCGGAAAAAGTTGCCCTGGCCATGTCGGCTCCGTCCGGCCAGGCCAGCGCGCCTGTCGTCGCCGAGGCCCGCCGCTCAGACGAATATTACGTCACGAAGAGCATGATCTTCGGGGCGCTGATCGAAGCGATAGACCTCTCGCAGCTCGCGCGCCTCGATCCGGAAAATGCCCGCGAAGAAATCCGCGACATCGTCAACGAGATCATCTCGATCAAGAACGTCGTCATGTCGATTTCCGAGCAGGAGGAACTACTCGAGGATATCTGCAACGACGTGCTCGGTTACGGTCCGCTCGAACCTTTGCTCGCGCGTGACGACATTGCCGATATCATGGTCAACGGTGCACAGAAGACCTATATCGAAGTCGCCGGCAAAATCCAGTTGACCAACATTCGCTTCCGCGACAATGCGCAGCTTATGAATATCTGTCAACGCATTGTCAGTCAGGTTGGACGCCGCGTCGATGAATCATCCCCGATCTGCGATGCGCGCCTCGCGGATGGCTCCCGTGTCAACGTCATCGGACCGCCGCTCGCGATAGATGGGCCCGCACTCACGATTCGTAAGTTCAAAAAGGACAAGCTTACCCTCGATCAGCTCATCCGCTTCGGCACGATCTCCCCCGAGGGCGGAGAAATGCTGAAAATCGTCGGGCGGGTTCGCTGCAATGTCCTGATTTCCGGAGGTACGGGCTCCGGCAAGACGACGCTGCTCAATTGCCTCACCAACTATATTGACGGCGATGAGCGCGTCATAACCTGCGAGGACGCGGCCGAACTCCAGCTGCAGCAGCCCCATGTTGTGCGCCTCGAAACGCGTCCGCCCAATCTCGAGGGCAGCGGCGCGGTGACGATGCGTGATCTCGTGAAAAACTGCCTGCGCATGCGGCCTGAACGGATCATCGTCGGCGAAGTGCGCGGACCTGAGGCATTCGACCTGCTGCAGGCCATGAACACCGGCCATGACGGCTCGATGGGAACGCTGCACGCGAACTCGCCGCGCGAAGCATTGAGCCGTCTTGAATCGATGATCACAATGGGCGGTTTCGCGCTGCCGCCGCGCACGATCCGCGAGATGATCGTCTCTTCCGTCGACGTCATCATTCAGGCCTCACGCCTGCGCGACGGATCGCGGCGCATTACGCACATAACCGAAGTGCTCGGCCTCGAAGGCGAGGTTGTCATCACGCAGGATCTGCTCGTCTACGACATCATCGGCGAAGATGCGAATGGCAAGCTCAAAGGGCGTCACCGTTCCACCGGCATCGGCCGTCCGCGCTTTTGGGAACGCGCTCGCTATTACGGTGAGGAGGAGCGTCTTGCGGCCGCTCTCGACGCCTCCGAACTCGCGAGCTGATCGGGGCTCGCATGGACCAGACAACCCTCATTGTCGCAGGCCTCGTAATGCTCGCCGTCGGCGGGCTCTTCTATGCTTTCGTCTATCCACATCTTTCCGGCGACATCAAAGCGGAGAAGCGCCAGGCTGCGTTGCAGAAATCATCTGCTCGCCGCGTCAATGATCGTAGCAACGATCCGCTGCAACGGCGCAAGCAGATTGTCGAGAGCCTCAAGGAACTAGAGCAGAAAGGCAAAAGCAGGAAGCTGACGCTTGAGGCGCGTATCGCTCAGGCCGGCTTGTCATGGTCGAAGCAGAAATTTTACATCGGTTCCGGCATAGCAGGCGTCCTCCTTGCCGGCGTGCTCTATGTGGTAACCGACGAATTATTCGTGACGCTCGGTGCAGCGGCTGCGGGAGCTCTCGGCCTGCCGCGCTGGGTCCTCAACTTTCTCCGCAAGCGCCGATTCAAGAAATTCCTCAACGCGTTTCCGGATGCGGTCGACGTGATCGTTCGCGGCGTCAAGGCCGGCTTGCCGCTTGGTGATTGCATGCGCGTCATCGCACAGGAGGCGGCGGAGCCTGTGCGCACGGAGTTTCGGTTGGCGATCGAAGCGACGGGGCTCGGACTGTCCCTTGGCGAGGCCTCGGAGCGCATCGTTGAACGCGTCCCGGTTCCGGAGGCGAGCTTCTTTTCGATCGTCATCAACATACAGCAGAAGGCAGGCGGCAATCTTTCCGAGGCGCTCAGCAATCTTTCGCGTGTTCTGCGCGAGCGCAAAAAACTGAAGGCGAAAGTGCAGGCGGTCTCAAGCGAAGCGAAGGCTTCAGCGGCGATTATCGGCAGTCTGCCCTTCATCGTCGGCATCCTGGTCTGGCTTATCTCGCCGCGTTACATCGAGCTTCTGTGGCTGACATCGGGCGGACGCATCGTCATGGGCGTCTGCCTCACATGGATGCTTATGGGCTGCCTTGTCATGCGTAAAATGATCAACTTCAGCGTATGAAAGCGTGGGCGGGAGTTTCGGGCTGAGCCATGGACGCAATCGTCAACACCCTGGACAGTCGGCAGATACTACTGAGCATCTTCGTCGCAATTGCGGTGGTTGCGACGGTTCTCAGCCTTGCGATGCCTCTCCTGCAGACGGATAGTTTCGCAAAACGGATGAAATCGGTCAGTTCGGAACGCGAGCGCATTCGCCAGCGCGAACGCGAGCGGCTCGCCGCGCGGCAGAGTGTAAGTCTGCGACAGGAGCCGAAGGCCTATATGAAACAGGTTGTCGAGAGCTTTAGTCTCTCGAAATGGCTCGGTACCGAGAAGGCCAAATCGCAACTGGCGAGGGCCGGCTATCGTGGCCCGCAGGCTGAAATCGGCTTTCTGTTTTTTCGGCTCATCGTGCCCACCGCGCTCTTTTTTATTGCAATGTTTTACCTCTTCGTTCTGGATGATTCCGACTGGCCGCTTCTCGTCAAGATCGGCATCGCGATCTTCGCGTCCTATATCGGAATTAAGGCGCCCGAGCTCTTTCTGAAGAATGCAACCGGCAAACGTCAGAAATCGATGCGTCAAGCCTTTCCGGACGCGATGGATCTACTTCTGATCTGCGTTGAATCCGGCATGTCGATCGAGCATGCGTTCCGCAAGGTGAGCACGGAGATCGGCTCGGAATCGGTGCCGATGGCGGAGGAGTTCACCTTGACGACGGCGGAACTGTCGTTCCTGCCGGAGCGTCGCGTCGCCTTCGAGAATCTCGGCACGAGAACCGGCGTCGAATCGATCCAACAAATCGCAACCGTGCTCATTCAGGCAGAAAAATACGGCACGCCGCTCGGCACGGCTTTGCGTGTCGTCGCACAGGAAAGTCGGGAAACGCGCATGAGCATGGCGGAAAAGAAAGCACACTCGCTGCCGCCGAAGCTGACG
>JAXDNH010000095.1:0-7687 GCA_034669525.1 Methylobacteriaceae bacterium
GTCTCGGATTATCTCTACTGGCTGGCGACCGTCCCTATGACGAGCTCGAAAAAGAGATTCAGAGTTTTGCGCAACTCAACGATGCGCCGGTCTGGTCGATAGGGACCTATCGCGGCGTTATCTCCAAGATCGATCTGCTCTATGCCATCGCAGGCGTTGTGACGTCTGAAGACCTGAAGCGTTATTTCTCGATGGCGCGCATGGTGCTTGGAGAAGACGACCCGGCGCTGGACCTCGATGAAGACCAGCGTTGGGCAGCATCCATTCACGGCAAAACGCGAGAGTTTTCTGGTGCTTTTCGTGAGGGCATTTCCGAAACGTTGGTTGTACTCGCTGTACACGGCGGCCATCTGTTCAAAAAGCGTTTAGGTATCGACCCTGAGGTGCAGGCCTTGCTGGTGGTGCGCGATTTACTGGGAACGCCGCTCACGACGCGCATGCTTGAGGCGAACGACCGCGATCTTCCGACCTACGCGGAAGCCGCACCCGAGGAGTTCCTCTCCATTCTCCAACGTGACTTGAAGACTGAAGCACCTGCGGTTTTGGGTCTGCTTCGTCCCGCGGGGAGCAGTCTGTGGGGACACCCGACTCGTACCGGCCTCTTATGGGCGTTGGAAGGATTGTCGTGGAGTCCGCAGACGCTTCCACGCGCCGCATTTATCCTGGCACGCTTGGCCCAGATCGAAATCAACGACAACTGGGTCAACAAGCCGACTCACTCCTTACAGTCGATCTTCCGCGCGTGGATGCCGCAGACAGCAGCGGACCATAAGACACGTGTTGATCTTATGAAGAAGCTCGCAGCGAGCTTTTCCGATGTTGCATGGAAAATCTGCATCTCGCAGTTCGGCAGTCATAGTGACGTCGGTGACTACAGTCACAAGCCACGTTGGCGCTCAGATGGTTATGGCTTTGGTGAGCCCTTCCCAACTTTGGGGCCGATCATGGAGTTCAAGCGTGAGATGGTCGAAATGGCCATAAATTGGGAGAAGCACACGCTTGCCACGCTGAGCGATCTCATCGAACGGCTTCATGATCTCGATGATGACTACCAAGCACGCGTTTGGGTGCTCATCAAAGCGTGGGCCGAGACCAGGGCCAGCGATGCGGAGAAGTCTGCGATGCGCGAAAAAATTCGGGTCACGGTGCTCTCGCGGATTGCAGCTTTGCGTGGGAAAAGGAATGCGCGGTTCACGGCGCTGAGCGGTAGAGCGAAGTTGGCTTATATCGCACTTGAACCTAGCGACGTTATGAACAAGCATGACTGGCTCTTCCGCGACACTTGGGTCGAGGAATCGGCAGACGAAATTGAGAACATCGAAGAGATAGATTTCCAGAAACGGGATGCACGCATCCAGAAGATGCGTGTAGATGCTATCCGCGAAATCCGTGATGAGCGCGGTCTTCCGGCCATTCTTGAATTGGCCGAACGCGGCAAGGCATCGTGGCAGATCGGTCTTCACGCTGCCCGCGATCTGCTTTCTGAAGAAGAACTTCAGGAGCTTCTGCGACTCGCGCTCCAGCGAGTACTCCAAGGTAATGAACTAGTAAACCCATCCAAAAACCTAATTGCCGCAGCTGTGCGGGCGATCCCCGATGAGGGTAATCGCGAGCGCCTTATTAAGGTTGTCGCCACAGGGTTGTCCGAGGAGGATGTGGTGCAGTTACTTGTGCTTTCGCCTTTCGGCAAAGGTACTTGGAAATTGGTGGATACATTCGGCAAGGCGGCACAGGCCAAGTACTGGTCTGACGTGGTGCCGGAGTGGCTTTTTGATTCGGATATCGAAAACAATGAGGGCGTTGAGCGCCTTCTCAAAGCTGGGCGGCCACGCGCGGCGTTTTCCTGCGTCCGGCTCCGTCCGGAGAGGCTCGACGCGCAAGTTCTTTTCCGCTTGCTCTCGGCGATGGCGGTGGGCGGCAACGAAAAGTCTGGCGAATATATGCTTCAGCACTACGACGTCGAAAAGGCATTCACGCACATAAATGCTAGCCCGCTGCTGACTCTTGAGCAGAAGGCCGAGCTCGAATTCGCGTTTCTTGAAGTGCTTGCGCGACCTTGGGGGGCGCGCGCCGGCAGCTACGGTATTCCAAATCTTGAACGCTACATCGAGAAGCACCCCGAAATGTTCATTCAAGCCCTCACCTGGGCCTACAAACGTAAGGACGGCGCCACAGATCCAGCCAAGTTTCAGGTGTCGCCAGACCGCGCGAAAGATTTGGCTAAACGCGGCCGCACGTTGCTGGAAGCTATCGAACGCATTCCCGGATACGATGATCTCGGCGAATTAAAAGTGGATCGCCTTGAGAAATGGATTGCGACAGTACGCGAGGTTAGTACTGAACTAAGTAGAGCCGATATCGCTGATCTTTGTATTGGTAAGATACTGGCGCATGCATCGGTCGGCAAGGATGGCGTTTGGCCATGCGAGACCGTGCGAAAGGTGATGGAAAACATTCAATCCGATTCGATGATGGAGGGTGCTCACATCAGCGTCTATAACTCGCGCGGCGCCCATTACCGTGGCGAAGGTGGCGATGAGGAGCGGGAATTGGCCAAAAAATATAGGCAGTGGGGTCAAGCGCTTCAGCTCTCGCATCCTTACGTCTCCTCGAACCTCCTTATGGGCTTGGCGAAGACTTACGAGAGTCAAGCCAGTTACGAGGATACCGAAGCTGGGATCAGGCGCCGACTTCGGTAGAGGTCATGGGTCGCTTTTCCAGCCGGGCACGGTCGCGATGTCAGCCTGCACACGCCCTACCCGCGATGACGAGCTCCTAAGTGAGCCATAATCCCGCAATTCCCCCCGCCCTCACATTTGCCGAAGCCCACCAGCGCGCGGCCGCCTTGTTGGCAGAGGGCGCCATCGAGACGCCGAAGCGCGACGCGCGCGTCCTGCTCTGCGAAGCGGCTGATATCGATCATGCCGCGCTGCTGCGCGATCCCGATGCGCGGCTTGGCGACGACGCGGCGGCGCGGCTGCAAGCCTTCGTCGAGCGGCGGCTCGAGCGCGAGCCGGTGTCGCGCATTCTCGGGCGCCGCGAGTTCTGGGGCCTCACCTTGCGCGTCACGCCCGACGTGCTCGACCCGCGCGCCGACACCGAGACGCTGGTCGCGGCCGCGGTCGAGACGCTGCGAGACCGTCGCGGCGAGCCACTGCGCATCCTCGATCTCGGCACCGGCTCGGGCGCGCTGCTCTGCGCACTGCTGAGCGAATTTCCGCACGCCTTCGGCATCGGCATCGATCGCAGCGAGCCGGCCTGCCGAATCGCGCGCGAGAATCTCATCCGCTGCGGCCTTGCCGGGCGTGGCGCGATCATCTGTGGCCACTGGGGCGCGGCGCTGGCGGGCGGCTTCGATCTTGTCGTCGCCAACCCGCCCTACATTGCCTCGGGCGCAATCGGGACACTCGCCCCCGAGGTCCGCGACCACGATCCCCGTCCGGCGCTGGACGGCGGTCCCGATGGGCTCGCGGCCTATCGGGCCATCGCCACCGGCCTCGGCCGCCTCTCTGCACCACACGGAGTGGCCGTCCTGGAAATCGGCCATGATCAGGCCGAATCGGCGCCCGCCTGCTTCCGGCAAGCCGGCTGGGCCATCTCGCTCAAGCGCGACCTCGAAAATCAGCCCCGCGCGCTCATTCTGCGGCGGTGAAGCAGCGGAATTGCTGTGGCAAATCAACCACGGGCGAAAATAATCCCCTGCCCGCCTTGGCGGCGGGCGATGGATCGGCTATGTTTAGGGGGAATACCACTCGCCTTAAGCGCACTTGGAATGCCAAGGATGCGGCGCGGCGATGGAAGCTCCCAGATCGCGATCGTTTGGCAGAAGATCAGGGCGCTTGAGCTCCCGCCTCATCGATAAGCGCGTAGGCCGCGCTCTCATGAGGCTTAGAGGTCTCTGGACCATACGGAAAGGTCTTGGGGACAGGTGGCCGCAGCGTCGCGCGGCCCATGCAGATTCCGGCCGGAGAATATTGGTCCGTTTGAGCCAGACATGCTCAGCCCACCGGCCCGGAGCCGGCCCGCAGCTAAGCGGGCGGCCAACGCGAGAGATGATGTCATCTTAAGGATCATCGATGAGACCTGGTCAGAATAAGCGCATGCGCGGCCGCAATCCCGGCCGCAAGGGCCCCAATCCGCTGACGCGGAGCTACGAGTCGAACGGGCCCGACGTCAAAATCCGCGGCACCGCCCAGCACGTCGCCGAGAAATACCTGCAGCTTGCGCGCGACGCGCAATCCTCCGGCGATCCCGTGAGTGCGGAAAGCTATCTGCAGCACGCCGAGCATTATTTCCGCATCATCGCGGCGGCCCAGCAGGCGCAGCAGCAGGCGCAGATGGGCGGCCCGCGCCCGCCAAACGAGGCCGACGAGGACAACGACGACGACGTCGATTACGGCTTGTCCGATCGCTTCGCGTCCGTTGCCGAGCGGCTGCCGCCGCAGCCGGTCTACCAAGCCGCGAATTTCCAGCCGCCGCCGCAGGGCAATTTCGGCGGACAGCCGCAGCCCTACGGCGAGCGGCCGCGCTTCAACAACGATCGGCCGGAGCGGCAGAATTTCGGCGAGCGGCCGAACTACAATGGCGGCGAGCGGGGCGAGCGCTGGCGCAACGACCGCCAGCCGCACGATCGGCCGTATGGGGATCGCCCTTACCAGGATCGTGGTAGTGGTGGTGGTAATGAGCGGCCGAATTATCAGGGCCAGCCATATCAGGAGCGCGGCAATCGCGGCGACCAGCGCCGCTTCCGTGGTGATCGCCCGGAACGCGGCGAGGCACAGAATGAGGGCCGCGCCCAAGGCGATCGCGAGCCCGCTGAATTGCCGGCTTTCATCACCGCGCCCGGCCCGCGTCCGTCTTTCCCTGAAGCCGCCGGCGATTCCCAAGGCGAGACACCGCGCGACATCGGCGGGGAGGGTGGAGGTTTCCATTTGCGTTCACGCCGACGCCGGCGCGGCCGCCCCGGTGAAGGCGATCGCCCGCAAAATGATGTGCCGGATGGAGACGAGGTTCCGGCGGGCGAGTAAGCCTACCTTTGACGACGAGTTCATCGCCACCGGCAATCTCGCCGACGGCGATGACTCCGCGCGTAAACACAACGCAGTCATGATGGCCGAAAACGCGCTCCATCAGCGGGGGCAGAGATTCGTATCCATGCTCCCGGGCCGGGCGCGGCGTCGATTGCAAAGCAGCCTCGATCGGCTTGATCATTCCGAGCAAAAGCAAACCGGCACGCAGCCCTCTATCAACTAATAGAGCGCCAGCAACCCGCATCCGGCCAGCGTCAGCTCAGCTCTTCACTTCGTCGCTCAAAATCGGCCCGAACAGAACCCAGCGCGTTCCGTCGAAGCGTTCCATCTGGAACTGCTTGATGACGCGATAATCGTCCGGCGTCGTCGTCACCGACATGCCGGGCAGACCCAGCGTGCCGGCAAAATTCCTGATATTCGTCGCCTGCTTCATCAGGTTCTCGCGCGTGAGATCGTCACCGCATTGCCTGAGCACGTGCACCATCATTTCCGCCGTGCCGTATCCATAGGTGTTGAACACGCTGTCCTTCACGCCGGCCGGATAATATTTGTCCATGAATTCGAAATATTTCTTCATGCCCGGATCGTCTTTCCAGGCCGGATCGGATGGGTCCTTGCCGTAAGTGACGGTGATCAGGCCTTTCGAATTCTCCAGTCCCGCCGGCGTCAGCACGTCGCTCACCGAAATCGAATTGATGTTGAGGATGTGCAGCGGAGTCCAGCCAAGTTCGGCGGCCTTTTTAATCGTTTGCGCGGCGAATTTCGGCGTGCCGCCGTTGAACAGCACGTCGGCGCCTGACGCCTTCAGCTTGAGGACCTGCGAGTCTACTGTCGGGTCGGTGACTTCATAGGTCGCCTCGGCCACGATCAAGTTGGCTTTGCTGCCGAGGCCCTCTTTCAGACCCTTCACATAATCGCGGCCGAAATCATCGTTCTGCGTCAGGAGCGCGATTTTCGCGTTCGGATGTTCCTTCAGAATATATTGCGCATAGACGTGCGCTTCGGTGAGGTAGCTTGGATTATAGCCGATGGTCCACGGAAAATTCTTCGGATCGGTGAACTTCGCCGCGCCGGTCGAGACGAACAGCATCGGCACCTTCTTGGCATTCATGTATTTCATGATGGCCGTGTTCGTCGCGGTGCCGAGCGTCTGGAACGTCGCGAGGACTTCGTCGCTTTCGACGAGCTTGCGGATCTGCTCAACCGTCTTCGGCGGACTGTAGCCGTCGTCGTAGCTGATCAGATTGATCTTGCGGCCGTTGATGCCACCCTGATCATTGATCATCTGGAAATAAGCGGCTTCCGCCTTGCCGATCGTCCCGTAGGCGGAAGCCGGGCCACTATAGGGCATCGTCTGGCCAAGCTTGATCTCGGCGTCGCTGGCGCCCGGCCCGTATTTCGGCTCCGCCAACGCCGGGGTGAGCCCCGCGACGAGCGCGGCGAGCGCGAGACCCGTCATTACCAGGGTTCTATGCGCCGATCCGGTCATTGTTCTCTTCCCTTCGCCAAATTGATCCAATCTCACCTGCCGCCGGGATTCTGGCAAGCAATTGCGGCTTGTATTGCAAAGCTTGGCCCACGCTAAATACGTTTCTTCGCAAACAGATTGACGGCCATGTAAGACGGAAACGCTGCGTTCCATGTCTCCTGATAACTCAACGGCACCACCTCGTGGGCAACCGAAATTTTAGTGCGATTCTGGTAGCCAACCTCGATCACGTGCAATCCCGCGTCTTCAAAGATCAATCTGAGCGCCTCCTTGCTGAAGCGGAAGAAGTCCGAGGGGTAGCCGTGCAGCGGAAATGTCTGATGCGTGGCGATGTAACAAAATCCGCCCGGCGCCAGAACGCGCGCGACCTCGCGTGCCGCAATCCACGGCCGCTCCAGATGCTCGAAGACTGAAATCGCGACCACTGCCGCAAACCTGTTCGTCCAGTCCGCGGGCAGTCGATGCAGGTCGGCAACGACGTCGACGTCCTTGCCTTCCTCCACATCCGCCATCGTGTAATTCTCTCGCGGCACGTGCGGGAAATGATGGTGTGCATGCGTGACGCGGCCCTCGATCGACTGCTTCGTGCCGACTTCCAGGACGAACGCGTCGGCGCGCACCTCCCTTGCCGCGGCAACGAATCTGTCGCGCGGCGCGGAGGTCGAGATGTCCGGCTGCGGCGGGTCGAAGAGCAGCGCGGGATCGGCCGCAGGCTCCGGCTCCCGTTGCAAGCCCAGTTGGTTTGCGATCGCATTGCGAATTTTTGTGAGAGCGGTCGGCACCATGAAGTCCTCGTCGTGCCCCGGTTAGCATCGCGCCCGAAGCCGCCGCAACCAGCGAGTCGCTGCCCCGAGCGAGTCGCTCCCTTCTCCGGGCGCGCGTCATTGTTGCTGCGTGCCAGCGCACGCAAAAGATCGTGAGGACACGGGCGCCGAGCGGCCGTTCCTTAGAACTAAAAACCGGTCGCCCGGCGTCCGTGTGCGGCGATTTCTGTCTTTCGCGTCCCGCACTTCACGGTCTTGCGGGCCTCTCGGCCAGCTTGATCCGCTCGCAGCCCGTCAAAGCAGGCGGCCCGGTCGTATTGCCGGACGGGCGGGTAACTCGGCATCCTCTCCTCCTCCACGCACGCAGGTCTTCGCCGCTCGCGGGGTTCGGCAGGACGCCGTTT
>JAXDNH010000096.1:0-9164 GCA_034669525.1 Methylobacteriaceae bacterium
TATCGCGCGATGCGGGCGATCGACGATTTCCCCGTCGAAGTGCTGATCACGCTCGCGCTCGTCACCGGCACTTATGCGTTGGCGCAAAAGCTCGGAACGAGCGGTCCGCTGGCCGTCGTTGCCGCGGGATTGCTGATCGGCGAGCGCGCGCCGCGTTATGCGATGAGCGAGCGCACGCAAACTTATGTGTCGGCGCTGTGGACATTGATCGATGAGGTGCTGAACTCCGTTCTGTTCCTGCTGATCGGATTGGAAGTGCTTGTATTGCGGTTTGAGCCGGGCGCGCTTGGTCTTGCGTTGACCGCAGTGCCGATCGTGCTTTTCGCGCGCATTGTTTCGGTGTCGACGCCGCTCCTGCTCTTCCGCTGGAGCGAGAAATTGTCGGCACGCAACATCCCGTTTCTGACCTGGGCGGGCCTGCGCGGGGGCATTTCGGTGGCGCTCGCTTTGGCGCTGCCGGACAGCCCGTCGAAATCGGCCATTCTAGCGGCGACGTATGCCGTCGTTCTGTTCACGATCGTCGTGCAGGGCTCGACCCTCGGGATCGTCGCGCGGCGAACCTTGGGGCACGGCGTGAGGTGACGCGATAGTTGGTTGCTAAGTCCAGATTACCTCAGCATTGAGGCCGCGGCCACGATCTCGTTTGTAATGTCCGTCACGACTGGAACAAAGCGGACATCAAATGGCAGGAAAAGCCGGCAGACTCGGGTCGAAAATGACCCTGAGCGGCACGCGGACTAACTGTAGAATCGGTCAGCCTGGCTCCAGGCCGTGCTTCCTGAGAGATAGCGTTGCGGGCGGCGTGCTCAGAAAAGCGACAAGCGCCTTTGCGGCGACCTCCACTTTCGTGCCGCTATGAATGCCGCCCGAATACACGGTGATGTTTTGAATCTCGGCCGGGAGTGGCCCAAGATATTGGATGCCCCTGACGGGGAGGAGCTCGCTCCCCTGATGAAATCCGATCTCAGCATCACCGCGCGCAACGACCTCTCCAACCGGTTCGCTGGGTTTGACGGCGACCGCTTTCGATTTGACCTGATCGTAGATGCCGAGTTTCTGCAGCATACTCACGATGTAGACGCCGCTCGCCCCGGCGGAATAGGCAATGGTCTTTGCGTCGAGCAATGTTGTTTTCAGCGCGTCGACAGAGCTGATATCGGGTTCGGGTGCCCCGGCGCGCACGGCAACGCCGAGGCCCGATTTTGCGAAAACCACGTGACTGCCAGCGAGGAGCTTTCCCTCCTTCGTCAATTCTTCAGCCAAGCTGTCGCCGAGGATGCTGGCCACGATGACAACGTCGGCATCTTCGCCTGCTGTTATACGTTTCTGGATCACACGAGAGCTTGACCACTCCGCCGCAACCTTGTGACCGGTCTGCCTCTCGAATTGTGGAAGCAACTCGAGATAGGCAGCTTTGAGAGCGGCGGAAGCCATGAGCTTGATCTCGCTGGCGTGAGCGCCGCACGACAAGAACAGAGTTGCCGCCATAGCAACGATCAATCGCGCCTTCATAGTCGTTACCTCGCAGAGACCGCCAAGATTCCCGATCCTTGACCTTATGCCGTCTTGCGGCCGGCCTCTATCGGCGTTCGGACAGGTATTAAGCGGGAGGAATTTGGCTCCTTGCCCCGCTCGATTTCTGGCTCTGGCCCATCGCGTCATTTCGCTGCTGCGCAGTAACCGCGTGGCTTACGAGCAAAGCGGGCATCAACTTAGGTGCGCAGCCACGCTTCTCTTGCTTGGGAGTGATACGCATCGCATAACCTTATGCTTCCTGAACGCCCGTCACTATGAAAGAAGTGTACTAATTCAAAGATGGACTGCCTCAGGCCAGGTTATCGCGGGCCGTTCATTCGGTCCTGAACCAACTGCGCCATTTGCGCGCTCGCCTCATCCCCTTGCGCGCGCAATCCCGCGACGACGCCCTCGCGATCGGCGACAGGCCGGTTCTGACTAACCTTCCACTTGCCTTCGATACGCGTGATCGGAATCTCGATGCCGACGATGGCGCGGATTTGCATCGCGACGAAATCCTCCGGCGCATCTTCGACATGCCATGGCGTGGCGCGGCCGCTCTCCTGCGAGCGCGTCAATTCGCCGATCTGCTGGCGCAGCCACGCAGCGTCTTCAATCGCGCGCGGCCGGCCCCATGCATGCGCGGTCGCATAATTCCAGGTCGGCACGACCTTGCCGGTCTCCCGCTTCGTCGCATACCAGGACGGCGTGATGTATTCCTGCGGGCCCTGAAAGACGACGAGGCATTCTTCGACCGCGGCGAGTTCGCGCCATTGCGGATTGGCGCGCGCGACATGGGCGCGCAGCGTCCCGAATTCACCACGATCCGGATCGACAAGAAAGGGAACAGGATTAGCCGTGAGGCCGCCGGGACCCGCCGTGATCAGCAGAGCGAGCGGGTGCGCGCGGATCAGATCGTGCTGAACCGCGAGCCGATCCTCCCGGTGGTGCGGCGGCTGATACATAATCGCGAGACAATACCATGCTACGCTGCCAAGAACATTGACTTTTCGGCTTCCTGTTCTTGATAGGAGGTGTGCCCGGTGAGGTGGATGCCGCCTCCCGGGCTTTGATATCTTGGGAAGTCAAGGGGATCGGTGCCAGATATGCTTCGAATTGGACTCTTCGCGCTTGCGCTCACGATGTCCGCGCCGGCGCTGGCGCAGGGCGCCGCTTCGTCCGCCGCCTCTGAGGCAGAACGACAAGCCTGCGAGCCCGATGTGTATAGGCTCTGCAACGACTACGTTCCCGATGTCGATCGCATCGTCGCGTGCCTGAACGTCAACAAACGCTCGCTCGCCCCGGCATGCCGGGCGGTGATGGCGCGCCCGCACCGGCGCTAATCGCCTCTACTCATCCTCGCCGAATTTGTCGGCCACAAGCGCTGCGAGTGCGTTGAGGGCTTCGTCCGCCTGCCGGCCGGTGGCGGCGACGGTAATTGTCGAGCCCATGCCGGCGCCCAGGGTCAGAATGCCCATGATCGATGTGCCGCCGACCGTCTCGCCGCACCGCGAGACCATGATCTCCGCATCGAATTTCTCCACGCATTGGACGAATTTCGCGGTGGCGCGCGCGTGCAATCCCTTGCGATTGATGATCGCAATATCGCGGCTGATCGCGCCGTCCGGAAATTGCGGTGCGGCGTATTCGTCCGCGCAGGGATCGTCACTCATTTCCCGTTGAGGATCCGGCTCGCAACGTAGATGTATTTGCGGCCGGCATCCTGCGCCTGCGCAACGGCCTGCGACAAGCTCGAGCTCTCACGCACCGATGCGAGCTTAATCAGCATCGGCAGATTTGCGCCCGCGACCACCTCGACGCGGCCTTCCGTCATCACCGAAATCGCGAGGTTCGACGGCGTCCCGCCGAACATGTCGGTGAGAAGCACGACGCCTGCACCGGAATCGACCTTTGTCACCGCATCGATGATGTCCTTGCGCCGCTGCTCCATGTCATCGTCGGGCCCGATACTGATCGCCTGCAATTGGCGCTGCGGTCCGACGACATGTTCCAGCGCGGCGCGGAATTCGTCGGCCAAGTGGCCGTGGCTGACGAGGACCATTCCGATCATCGCCGCCTGCCTCGTTTCCTGGCGAGCACCGAGCGCAATGCTTCGGATCGATGGGGAACCTTCAAGGGCGTGAGCTCCCGCGGCTCCGCCGGCTCCGCCCGAATACGGCTTGCCGCGGACCGGTTCATCATTTTGCGGCAGACATTTGTGCAGCGCGAAGAGGATGGCAAGTGCGAAGATAGTTCCGCATCGGAAATGGCTCAGCCGTTCCCCATCCGCAACAGATGCTCGATAACGGACTCCGCTCGCCCCGGTCCCGGCCCCGTCACGCAGAGCTGCGGAAGCAAAATTGCGTGCAGGGAGGTGGTTGCGCGAAGAGGGGGCAGCCGTTCTGCCGCCTCCTCGCCGAGGTCCACGACGAGGCGGATCACGACCGCCGGCTCGTAGCTGAACTCGAGTATGCCCTCACCCCGACTCTCGATTTGCCCCGCAATCCCCGGGTGACCGATCGCAACCAGCCGCCCGCCGTGAGCGGCAATCGTGACCCGATCGTCTCCGACAAGGCGACCGAAAAGGCCGCGGCGGCGCGCTTCTGCGATCAGCTCCAGCGCAAGACGGCTCTTTCCGGCCCCCGAGCGGCCGCGGATCAGAATCCCGGCCTCGCCGATCGCCACCGCCGTCGCGTGGATGTAAGGACCCGGATGTGCAGCCGGCTCGTCGCGATCTGCTCTGGCGGCCGGAAGGTTCATCGTGCGACTGGAAGCCACACAACGAAGCGGGCGCCGAGAATCTCGCCTTCGGGGCGATGCTCGCTCGCGGGTCCCGTGCGGTTCATCGCATGGATGCGGCCGCCATGCGCCTCGATGATCTGGCGGGAAATCGCGAGACCGAGGCCGGAATTTTGACCGAAGCCATGATTCGGCCGGTCGGTATAAAAGCGTTCGAAAATGCGCTCGAAAGCGTGCGCCGGAATGCCGGGCCCGTCGTCGTCGACGATGATTTCGTAGCCATCCTGCGGTTCATCGTCCCGCCCGGGGACCTGGGCGGCCCGCAAGGTCACGCGAACGTTGCCGCCGTCTGGAGAAAACGAGCGCGCATTGTCGATCAGGTTGTTGCAGACCTGTCCGACCCGCGAGTCATGCCCCTGGATCAGCCAGAGCGGGGCGGAAAATCCTTCCGGCGGCTCTTCAATGTCTAGCGTGACCGCAATGTTGTGCCCGTTCGAAGCTTGGTTCCCGATCGACACGACCGCCTTCAACATGACCGCCAAATCGAGCGGCTCCATCGCAGCCCGCGCCAGCTCCGCATCAAGGCGCGATGCGTCGGAAATGTCGCTGATCAGCCGATCGAGGCGGCTCACGTCGTGCTGAATGACCTCGAGGAGACGGGCGCGCGAGGTTTCCGTCTTGGCGATCGGCAGGGTCTCCACGGCACTGCGCAGCGAGGTCAGCGGATTCTTGAGCTCGTGCGCGACGTCCGCGGCGAAACTCTCAATCGCCTCGATGCGGGTGTAGAGCGCCTTCGTCATGTCGCGCAGCGCCCCGGAGAGATGGCCGATCTCGTCCGTCCGATCAGAAAAATCCGGAATTGCCTGCCGGGGAATGATGCCACGGCGCACGCGGTCGGCGGCCTCCGCCAGCCTGCGCATCGGCTCTGCGACAGTTCCGGCGAAGGCCAGAGACAGCAGCAGCATCACGCCCGCCGAGACGACAAAGATGCGAATGATCGCCCAGCGTTCGGAAGCAATGATTGCATCGATGTCGCCGCCCTGCGTCGACAAGAGCAGCGCGCCGCGCACAGTGCGGAAGCGCTGGATTGGGACAGCGACGGAGACGATCGTCTCGCCCTGTGCGTTGATGCGCACGACGGAATCTGCGCCGCCGGCGAGCGCGGCGCCGATTTCTGGATAAGCCTTGCCGTTCGCACTGCCGATGTCCTCATAGATCGGCAATTCGCGATGGCCGAAATTAGCTCTCAGCCGATCCCACATGTGATCGATCCAGGATTGCTCCTCCTGGTTCGGTGCGGGCAAGTCGGAGCGCAGGATGGGCGAACTCGTAAATGAGCGCGAATCGATGAGGAGATAGCCGTCGCGATCATAAATGCGTGCACGCGTGCGCGTGGGTGAGACCAGACGCCGAAGCAACGGACCTACCCGCTCGGGATTGATGGAGAATTCGAACGAGGGCCGCGCTTCCTCGGCGACGTCGTAGCTCTGCCCCGGCGCAAGCTGCAGCAGCCGCTCCGGATCGATCGTGATCGCATCGGAATCGACCGTGGCGGAAGATGCGATCGCCGAGGCGATGATCTGGCCTTGCGTGGCCAGGCTCTGCACGCGGGCATCGATCAGTCCGGCGCGAAATTGATTGAGATAGAGAAAGCCGACAAGCAGGGCGACCAGGCCGCCGAGATTTAGAAAGACGATGCGCCGCGTGAGTGAGGACGAGACCCGGTGCTCGACGGCGCGCCAGAACTTACGACGCTGCACCCGAATCGTACGCAGGGTCCGGGGCGGGGGCCGGCGCGGAACCTCAATGTCGGTTGTCTTCTGGACCTCGACGCTCATCTGAGCGGCGCTCGCTTCAGCCTTACGCTTCCTTGAAGCGGTAGCCGACGCCGTAGAGCGTCTCGATCATCTCGAAATCGTCGTCGACGATCTTGAATTTCTTGCGCAGCCGCTTGATGTGGCTGTCGATCGTGCGGTCATCGACATAAACCTGATCGTCGTACGCCGCATCCATCAGCGCGTTGCGGCTCTTCACGACGCCGGGACGGGTTGCCAGGGCCTGTAGGATCAGGAATTCCGTGACGGTCAGCGTCACCTGCTCGCCGCGCCAGGTGCAGGTATGGCGCTCGGGATCCATTTTGAGATCGCCGCGCTCGAGGATTTTTGCTTCGGATTCCTTTTGCTGCGCGGCCTCCTTGGGATTGGCGCGGCGCAGGATCGCCTTGACGCGCTCGACGAGCAGACGCTGCGAGAAGGGTTTGCGGATGAAATCATCGGCGCCCATTTTGAGGCCGAAGAGCTCATCGATCTCCTCGTCTTTTGACGTCAGGAAGATCACCGGCAGGTCGGATTTCTGGCGCAGCCGCCGGAGCAGCTCCATCCCGTCCATGCGCGGCATCTTGATGTCGAAAATCGCGAGATCGGGCGGATTGGTTTTGAGGCCATCGAGCGCGGTCGAGCCGTCGGTATAGGTCTGGACCCGGTAGCCTTCGCCTTCCAAGGCGATGGAGACGGAGGTCAGAATGTTGCGGTCGTCGTCGACCAGCGCGATTGTCGGCATGAAGAAATTACCCTTGAACGAGGCAGTGACGGCTTCGGTGGGCGGATCACGGGCCGATCCGCGAGGTGGAAGGAGTAGCTCAGCGGCATGCTTCCAAAACGAGGACCATCGAAACCGTGGACGGCCGGACGTGGCGCCGCGTATTGCGCGGGACCACAGCTGCCGGGCGAGTCGTCGCACCGGCGCGGAGGGCTCTTATAGCCGTGGCGGACAAGGAAATCACCCCCTCGCCACAATTTGCCGATGAAGCTGGAGCTTTGCCTGGGGAAACGCGCGCCGCGCTGGAGGCTGCATATGATGCGCTCGGCGAGGCGAAGCGCCTCTTGCGCATGATCCGCGCTGGCGCCTTGGCGAGCTTGGCAGAAGGCGGCCATCCCTTCGCGAGCCTCGTCAATGTCGCGACGGATTATGACGGGTCTCCGCTTCTTCTCTTGTCACGTTTGGCGGCGCACACGGCAAACCTTGAGCGCGACCGGCGCTGTTCGCTGCTTTTGTCGGAGGGCGGCAAAGGCGACCCGCTGGCGCATCCGCGGCTGACGATCGTCGGCCGCGCGGAGCGGACGCGAGCCGAGCATGTCCGCGGCCGCTTTCTGCGGCGGCATCCGAAGTCGGATCTCTACGCCGGCTTCGCCGATTTTGCGTTCTGGCGGATCAGTGCAGAGGGCGTGCATCTCAATGGCGGCTTCGCAAAGGCGGCGGATTTTTCCGGCGACGCGGTTCTGACGCCGCTCGATGTCGCCGACGCGCTGCTTGCGGCCGAAGAAGGCGCGATCGCGCACATGAACGAAGATCACCGCGAGGCGCTTGCGCTTTATGCGACGAAGCTCCTCGGCGAAGCCGAAGGCCCCTGGCGCGCCACCGGCATCGATCCCGACGGCATGGACCTTGCCGCCGGCGATCGCACCGCGCGGGTTATGTTTGACAAGCCGATCAAGACGCCGGGCGAGTTGCGCTCGGCCCTTGTCGCGCTGGCGGCCAAAGCAAGATTGCAAGCATGCGCGCCGGAGTAAGGAAGCGAGGGCGTCAATCCCTCCGTCGCCCGGAGGCGACTTGGTGCAACTGAAGCTTGCGTGATTCCGCCATCTCACCGATACTTTTCTGCTCAGCCTTGAGAGCAGAGATGGCACAGAAATGGATAAGTCACCCAGCTGATCGCCTGAACGTGGCGCGCGGGCTCTTTGCTCCCGTCATTCTGTTCAGTCCGTTTTGGTGCGAGTTGCAAGAACCGCTTGCACTTTTCGCCATCGCCATTTTCGCCCTCGTCGGCGATACGAACTATCTGCTGCACTTGCATATCCATAAGCCCTTCGCTGAGAAGAAGTGGCTCAACCTGCTGCTTGATTTGCACATGGGATTCACGACCGGCATGACCGCGTCGAACTGGCGTATTCAGCATCGGTATGGTCATCATCGCGGTATCGATGCGCCGTATCGTCCGCACCGCGCGTGGGAGATTGCCGAATATTCGGCACTCGGTGCGCTGTCCTATTCAACGCGATCTATTTGGCCAACGTTTTGGAGGCCAATCCTCGAATCTCTCGAGAAGGGCGTTATCGGAAACATAAAGACGCCGATCAGCTACCGCTGGGCGTTTGTCGAACAGAGCGCATTTATTATCTTCGTGCTTGCGCTGTTCGTTTGGCGGCCCTCGCTAGTCGTGCTCTTCCTGATCCCTTGGTACGCGGCTATTTATTTCATCTCTCGGTACGTGGATTATCTCAACCACTACGGTTGCGATGAGAATTCCGATCGATATGCCTGCGCGAACAACTCTCTTAACCGAGGGTTTAACCGGCTTTGCCAGAACTTCGGATATCACACGGCGCATCATCTGCAGCCGACGGCGCATTGGACGGAATTGCCCAAAATACACAGCCGTATTGCTCACCGGATCCCGCCTCGGCTGCTAAAGACTTTTAGCTGGTCCTGCCTGCTGCTGCCGTATCATTGTGTGCGGGCTTGGCGTGGAACCATGTAGGCCGGCCTAAGGTGCATCGGAGCAGGGGGCGCCGAAGCGGCGCCTGACATCCCGGCCTTGCTTGAGGCGCCGCCGGGCACTCCCGCTTGCCCTGCCGCCTGCTCAAGATTAAAGCAGGGAACCTTCGCTTTACTCCTCTCCGTTAATCGGGGAAGAGCCGCCGAATCGGGCGGGTCCGTTCGGGAGAACGCCATGAAACAGGTGGGCAACTTCAACCCGGCCTTCACGGCCGAGGCGTTCGGCCTGCAAGGCCTCAAAGGCATCTCCTACAATCTCGACGCCCCCCTCCTCTACGAAGAGGCGATCCGAAACGGCGAGGCGCAGATCGCGCATGGCGGTCCGCTTGTCGCCGAGACTGGCGTCCATACCGGCC
>JAXDNH010000097.1:0-26385 GCA_034669525.1 Methylobacteriaceae bacterium
TCTGTTGAGCGTTATTTCACCGCCCGCAGTGTTACCCGTCTTTTCGGATCATCGCAAACTTGCTCGAAACACAGCGCTCGGATCCCGAGCGGCATGCTCACCGCACCCGTCTCGCCGGGCTCGGCACCTGCCGAAAGGGAGTGGTCGCTTATGTCGATGACTAACTATCATGCACCCACCTTCACATCCTTAAATTCCTTGCCCTCTCTCGCAAGTTTTTCGAGCAGAGGCGACGGCTTGAAATCGTCGCCCATCTTGCCCTCGAACTCCTTCATCTTGGCGAGCACCTTGTCGAGTCCGATCGTCTCGCCATAAAACATTGGGCCGCCGCGATAGACCGGCCAGCCATATCCGTTGATCCAGACGATATCGATGTCGGAGGCGCGGGTCGCCTTGCCTTCCTCGAGAATCTTGGCGCCTTCATTGATCATCGGATAGAGGCAGCGCTCCAGAATCTCGTCGTCGGAAATCTTGCGCCTGTTGACGCCCTTCTTCTGTGCGAAGTCGAGGATGACCTTCTCGACGACCGGCGACGGCTTGGCGCGGCGGTTCTCGTCATAGTCGTAGAAACCGGCGCCGGTCTTCTGGCCGCGGCGATCCATCTCGCAGAGGATTTCGCGGATGGTCGAACTCGAGGAAGTCTCTTTCGACCAGCCGATGTCGAGCCCGGCAAGATCGCTCATCGCGAACGGCCCCATCGGCAGCCCGAAATCGTAGAGCACGCGATCGACATCCCACGGCATCGCGCCCTCGAGGATCAGCTTCTGCGCCTCGCGCTGGCGCTGCGCCAGCATGCGGTTGCCGACAAAACCGTGGCAGACGCCGACAAGCACGCCAATCTTGCCAATCTTGCGGGCGAGCTGCATGCAGGTCGCGATGACGCTCTTCGCCGTCTTCTCGCCACGCACGATTTCGAGAAGCCGCATGACGTTGGCGGGCGAAAAGAAGTGCAGGCCGATGACGAAGTCCGGCCGCTTCGTCATCGAGGCGATCTCGTCAACATTGAGATAAGACGTATTGGTGGCGAGTATCGCGCCCTGCTTCACGATTCCATCGAGCTTGCGAAAGATATCCTTCTTGATGTCCATGTTCTCGAACACTGCCTCGATGACGAGATCGCAATCGGCGAGATTTTGTAAGTCCAACGTGCCGGTGAGCAGGCCCATGCGCGTCTCCAAGTCCGCCTGCGTCATGCGGCCTTTCTTCGCCGTGTTCTCGTAATTGCCGCGCATGACCTTCATACCGCGGTCGAGCGCGTCCTGTTTCATCTCGACGATGGTCACCGGAATGCCCGCGGAGAGAAAATTCATCGAGATGCCGCCGCCCATCGTACCAGCGCCGATGATGCCAACCTTTTTGATCGGAATGAGCGGCGTATCGTCCGGCACGTCCGGAATTTTCGTCACCTGCCGCTCGGCAAAGAAGACGTAACGCTGCGCGGCGGATTGATTGGTCTTCAACAGATCAAGGAACATCTGCCGCTCGGTCTTCATCGCCTCGTCGAACGGCATGTTGACGGCGTTCTCGACTGACTTGATCGCCTGTTCCGGCGCTTCGAAGCCGCGGAACTTTCGTGCATTGGCCTTGCGGAAATTGTTGAAGATTTCCGGGCGACCGCGCGCGGCTTCGATCTTCGTGTTCTGATCGCGGATTTTCTTTAAGGGCCGCTTCTCCGCGACCACCTTGCGGGCGAAAGCAACCGCGCCCTCGCGCAATTTTCCTTCCTCCACGATCTCGTCGATGATGCCGGAGGCCTGCGCTTCCTTGGCGCCGATCGGCGCGGCCGACGTGATCATGTCGAGCGCCTTCTCGACGCCGACCAGCCGCGGCAGGCGGATCGTGCCGCCGGCGCCCGGAATCAGGCCCAGCTTGATCTCCGGCAGGCCGACTTTGGCGGAGGGAACGGCGATGCGATAATGCGCCATTAACGCGACTTCGAAGCCGCCACCGAGCGCGGTGCCGTGGATCGCCGCGATGACCGGCTTCGGCGCATTCTCGATCGCGGCTTGGGTGTCGGGCAGCGAGGCGCCTTTCGGCGGCTTACCGAACTCCGTGATGTCGGCGCCGGCAATGAAAGTGCGGCCCTCGCAGATCAGCACGATCGCCTGTGCGTTCGGGTCGGCGCCCGCCTTCACCATTCCGTCCTTGATGCCGTCGCGCACCGCGGCCGAGAGCGCATTCACCGGCGGCGAATTCACCGTCAGCACGGCGATATCCCCGTCCAGGCTGAGATCGGTTACGGAATTGATGGCCGCCATGATCGCTCCCTTGCGTTCGTGTTTGCGGACGCATAGCACGGATGCGTTTCGGCGGACCAGACGGGCTCGTGCGTGGCTTGCTTTCGGAGCGCGCGGCTGGCTAAGGTCTGGCGCAAAAATGTAGACCAAGAATTTGGGAGGAAGCCCTGACGCTTTTCGATCTCACCGGCAAGGTCGCCGTCGTCACCGGCTCGTCGCGCGGCATCGGCCGCGCCATCGTCGAGAGGATGGCGGAGCACGGCGCGAAGGTCGTGGTGTCGTCGCGCAAGGCCGGCCCCTGCGAGGAGGTCGTGAAGGCGATCGAGGCGAAGCACGGCAAGGGCCGTGCGATTTCCATTCCTGCGAACATCTCGTCGAAGGATGACCTGAAGCATTTGGTTGAAGAGGCGACGCGGCAATTCGGCAAGATCGACGCGTTGGTCTGCAACGCCGCGTCGAACCCGTATTACGGCCCGCTGATGGGCATCACCGACGATCAGTTCCGTAAGATTCTCGACAATAACGTAATCGCCAACCATTGGTTGATCCAGTTCGCCTCGCCGCAGATGATCGAGCGCAAGGATGGCGCGATCATCATTGTGTCCTCCGTTGGCGGACTAAAGGGCAACGCGATCATTGGCGCCTACAACATTTCGAAGGCCGCCGACTTCCAGCTGGCGCGCAATCTCGCCGCCGAGTTCGGCCCGCACAATGTGCGCGTCAATTGTATCGCACCGGGCCTGATCAAGACGGATTTTGCCCGCGCGCTGTGGGAGGATCCGGACAACCTGAAGCGCTCGACCTCGCGCACGCCGCTTGGGCGCATCGGCACTCCCGACGAGATCGCCGGTGCGGCGGTGTTCCTCGCTTCCGCCGCTGGAACTTTCATGACCGGGCAGTCGATTGTGATTGACGGCGGCGCGACGATCACGTGATCGCTTGCACAAGAGTATGCTGATGACTGAGCTCGACACATTCCGCAGCGAAACGCGGGCGTGGCTCGCCAGTAATTGCCCGGCCTCGATGCGCCTGCCGCTCGAAGATGACGAGGACCGGTGCTGGGGCGGCCGCAATTGGAAATTCAAATCCGAGGATCAAAGACTCTGGCTTGAACGCATGGCCGAACGCGGCTGGACCGCACCGGCATGGCCGAAAGAGTATGGCGGCGGCGGTCTGTCGCGCGATGAGGCCAAGGTGCTGCGGGAGGAGACGCGCGCGATCAATGCGCGTTCGCCGCTCGACAGTTTCGGCATCTGGATGCTCGGCCCGGCGCTGCTCAAATATGGCAGCGAGGAGCAGAAGAAGAAATATCTGCCCGAGATCACGCGCGGCGAAATCCGCTGGTGCCAAGGCTATTCCGAACCGAATTCCGGCTCCGATCTCGCGTCGCTACAGACGCGCGCGGAAGATAAGGGTGATCACTTCCTCGTCAATGGTCAGAAGGTCTGGACCTCCTACGCCGACAAGGCCGACTGGATTTTCTGCCTGGTGCGCACTGACCCAAGCGTGCCGAAGCACAACGGCATCAGTTTTGTGCTCTTCGATATGCAGTCGCCTGGCGTGTCAACGCGCCCGATTGTGCTCATCTCGGGTAAGTCCCCGTTCTGCGAGACGTTCTTCGATGATGTGCGCGTGCCGAAGGAGAACCTCGTTGGCGAGCTCAACAAAGGCTGGGATGTCGCTAAGTATCTGCTCACGCATGAGCGCGAGATGATCAGCGGCATTGGCCTCAGCGCCGGGCGTCCGCTCGGCCACGTCGCCGCTGATACGGTTGGCACCGAGGAAGGCCTGCTGGCCGATCCGCTGCTGCGCGGGCAGATCGCCGCGTTCGACATCGACGCAGCCGCCTTCCAGCTCGCGCTCGAGCGGGTCGGCGATCTTGCCAAAGCGAAACAGGCGCATCCCGCTATGTCGTCGATGCTCAAATATTATGGCGCGGAGCTGAACAAACGCCGCCACGAGCTTCTCATGTCGGCCGGTGGGTCGGAGGCGCTCGAATGGGAGGGCGAGCGCTCGCGCGGTGGCGATCGGGCGCGCTCATGGCTACGCACGAAGGCCAATTCAATCGAGGGCGGCACGAGCGAGGTCCAGTTGAACATAATTGCCAAGCGCCTGCTTGAGCTTCCCGGCGCATAACAACAATGGCGCTGGTTCTCGACGAACAACAGGCGATGCTCCAGGAGAGCGCGCGCAATTTTTTCGCGGACAAGGCGCCTGTCGCGCATTTGCGCAAGGTGCGCGACAGGCGCGATGCCGATGGATTCTCGCGCGATCTCTGGAAAGAGTTCGCCGGGATGGGATTCACCGGCGTGCTTGTGCCGGAGGAGCATGGCGGCTTAGGCCTCGGCAATGTTGAAGCCGGAACGATCATGGAAGAGATCGGCCGCAATCTCACGCCCTCGCCGTTCCTGTCGACCGCCATTGTCGGCGTCAGTGCGTTGCTCCGTGCCAACGGCGAACGCAAGAGCGACCTTCTGCCAAAAATCGCCGCCGGCGATCTTCTGATGGCGCTCGCTGTCGATGAGCGCGCCAAGCATGGCCCGCGCCAGGTCGTCCTTTCGGCGAAGCGCTCCGGAAACGGGTTTGCGCTTTCCGGCACGAAGACCTTTGTGGTCGATGGGCACGTTGCCGATCTCTTGATCGTCGCCGCGCGCACGGCCGGTGCACCGGGCGAAACGGATGGCCTGACGCTGTTCCTTGTCGATCCCAAGACAAAGGGCCTCGACATCGAGCGAACGATCATGGTCGACAGCCACAACGCCGCGCGGCTCACTTTCGGGAATGTGCAGGTCGACGCCGACGCCCTGCTCGGCGAGGTCGACGGCGGCTGGCCGGTCCTCGAAGGCGTGCTCAATGTGGGGCGCGCCGCCGTTGCGGCGGAACTCGTCGGTTCCGGCGAGGAAGCGTTCGGCCGTACTGTCTCCTATCTCAAAGAGCGCAAGCAATTCGGCCGCGCCATCGGCGAATTCCAGGCGCTGCAGCACCGCGCCGCGCACTTATACAGCGAGATCGAGATCACGCGCGCCGCAGTGCTGAAGGCGTTGCAGCAGCTCGATCAGAAACCTGAGAAAGCCGCACCCTTCGTTGCGATCGCCAAGGCCCGCGCGGGCAAAACTGCGACACTCGCGGTGCAGGAGGCGGTGCAAATGCATGGCGGCATCGGCATGACCGACGAAATCGACATCGGTCTCTTCATGAAGCGCGTGCGCGTCGCGGAAGAACTGTTCGGCGACGCCAATTTCCATGCCGATCGATTGGCGCGGCTGAAGCAATACTAAGCACGATGTTGGACGTGTCCTCGAAAACTTGGCCTGTCATATCGCTTGCCGAAGCCGACGCGCGGCTTAACATGCCCGGCTCGCCCTTCGAATGGGAGGAGATCGAGATCCGCGGCGTGAAGACGCGCGTCTGGAAGAACGCGCCACCGACATTGCGTGAGGTTTTCCTGAATTCACGCGCGGCGTTCGGGTCGCGCACGTTTCTCGTCTACCAGGATGATCGCGCCACGTTCGAGGCCTTTGCGCGCGCCGCGGTGGCGATTGCCCATCGCCTCGTAGAGCTGGGCGTTGAAAAGGGGGACCGCGTCGCGATCGTCATGCGTAATCTGCCGGAATGGCCGCCGGCTTTCTTCGGCTCAATACTCATCGGCGCGATCGTGACGCCGCTCAATGCATGGTGGACAGGCCCGGAGCTCGAATATGCGTTGCAGGACTCGGGCGCGAAGGTCGCGTTTGTTGATTCGGAGCGCTTTGAGCGGCTCAGCGAACACCTGCACAACCTGCCGGACCTCTCGCGCGTTTTTGTCTGCCGCTCGGCCGAGCCGGTTGCGCATCCACACGTGACGAAGCTCGAAAGCCTCCTTGGACCTGTAAACAGCTGGCCCGATCTTCCCGACCAGCCGGTACCGGACCTGGCGATCGCGCCCGACGATGACGCGACGATCTTCTATACATCCGGCACGACCGGCAAACCGAAGGGCGCGCTTGGTACGCATCGCAATTCCATCTCTTCGCTGCTGGCGCATCCCATCTCGTTTGCGCGTTCCTGTCTGCGGCGCGGCGAGCCCGTGCCGCAGCCCGATCCAAACGCGCCACAGAAAGCGTCACTCGTCTCCGTTCCGTTCTTCCACACGACGGGCTGCCAGGCGATTCTTACTGTGGCGCTGCTGGGCGGCGCCAAGCTCGTCCTGATGCATCGCTGGAACGCCGAAATCGCCATGCAATTGATCGAGCGCGAGCGCTGCACCAGCGCCGGCGGCGTGCCAACGATCGCTTGGCAGCTCGTCGAACATCCTGCGCTCAAGAAATACGACCTATCGTCGCTCGAATCGATCTCTTACGGCGGCGCGCCTGCGGCGGGTGAACTCGTGCGCCGGATCAAAGCGGTGTTTCCGTTCGCCAGAGCCGGAACCGGATGGGGCATGACGGAGACCTCGTCCACCTTCACCCACATTCAGGCGGAGGATTACGAGCATCGTCCCGACTCATGCGGCCCGCCGCTGCCGGTATGCGAGCTGAAGATTGTTTCCGAAGACCGACGCTCGCTGCCGCCGGGCGAAGTCGGCGAGCTCTGGGCCAAGGGTCCGAACGTGGTGAAGGAATATTGGCGCAACCGCGAAGCGACAGTGGAAACGTTTGTCGGTGACGGCTGGTTGAGGACAGGCGACGTAGCGCGTCTTGATGAAGAAGGTTTTTGTTACATCGTCGATCGTGCCAAAGACATGTTGATCCGCGGGGGCGAGAACATTTATTGCGTGGAGGTCGAGAACGTCCTCTACCAGCATCCCGCTGTCATCGATGCCGCGCTGGTCGCGATCCCGCATCGCACCTTGGGCGAAGAGCCGGGTGCGATCGTGACGCTCGCGCCCGGCGCGCACGCGACAGAAGACGAAATCCGCGCTTTCGTTGCCGAGCATCTCGCCGCGTTCAAAGTGCCGACGCGTGTCGTGTTTTGGCCGGAGGTGCTGCCGCGCAATATCAACGGCAAGATCATGAAGAACGAGCTGCGCAAAGTGTTCACCGGGGGTGAGGTCGGCGCCAGCGCGTGGTGACGCCTCCACGTGAGGAGCGTGCTGATCTCGGGTGTCCCAGATCAGCATATTTGCTCAAATCGGCAACAGCCGACTTGTGACGCAAGCGTCTTGAAGAGTGCTCAAAGGGAAGTCCGTTTGCCCATCCTTCAAGACGCCGCTTCGCGGCTGCTCAGGACGAAGGCGCTACCTCCTCGGTTTTGTAAACGGGTGCGTGCTCGACAGCCCGCCGTCGACCGCAAATGCCTGCCCGTTCACATAGGACGCATCGTCGCTCGCGAGAAACAGCGCCATCGCGGCGATTTCGCCTGGAATTCCGTAGCGGCTCAGCGGATTGAGCTGCCCGATTTTATTCTGCGTGCCGCGCTCGCGTGCCATATCGAAAATCGGCTTAGTCATGCCGGTTTCGATGAGACCAGGGCACACGGCATTGACACGCACCCCGGTGCCAAGCAGCGAATTCGCCGCGGTCTGCGCGAGCGAAATCACACCAGCCTTACTTGCGCTGTAGGGATTGCCGCCGGCATTAGCGCGCAGGCCGGCGACGGAGGCAGTGAGGACAATCGAGCCCTGCTTCCGCGGCACCATATGCGGCGCGGCATGTTTGATCGCGAGAAACGGGCCGATTAGGTTGATGCGCAGGATTTCCTGCCAATGCTCGACCGATTGTTCGAAGAGCGGCACGAGTCCGCCGCTAATCCCGGCATTGGCATAAACGACATCGATCTTGCCGAAACGCCGAAGCGCCTCATCGACATAGGCCCTCACGTCAGATTCGAGACCGGCATCCGCGGGGTGCGCGAAAGCCTGTTTGCCGGCATCGGCGACTTCCCTGATCGTCTGCTGAAGTCCCGCCTCGTCGCGATCCACCGCGAGTACCTGCGCACCCTCCTGCGTAAACAGCAGGGTACTCGCGCGGCCAATGCCGCTCCCGGCGCCGGTCACGATGGCGGCTTTTCCGTCGAGGCGTCCCATGTCTCCCCCTATCTCTGCCGCGCAGAATACACGGGCTGCCACGCGCTCCAAAGCACGCTAGAGAGAGGCCGCAACGAGGGCTGAGGAAAGCATGGCTGACCGTTCGGAGATCGCGAAAATTCACGACGGAGCATTCGTCCGCACCCGCTTCTGGTGGGTCCGCCACGCGCCCGTGCGCGATGATGGCGGCCGTATCTATGGTCAGCTCGATCTTTCTTGTGATTGCAGTGATGGGCATGTCTTCGTCGCGCTGGCGCGTGCTCTGCCGCGCGATGCAGTGTGGATCGCGAGCAATTTGCGTCGCACGCACGAGACCGCGCGTGCGATCTGGGCGGCGGATCGCAACAAATTTGCTAGCACCAGCTTTCGGCAGGTCGCCAATCTGGCCGAGCAGAACCTTGGTGAGTGGCAGGGCCTCGATCGCGCAGCGTTCTTCGCCGGCCGAAAGTCGACGCCGGGGAGCTTCTGGTTCGCTCCCGCCGACGAGCGCGCGCCTGGCGGTGAAAGTTTTGCCGATCTTATCGCACGAGTGCGCGGGGCCATCGTTGAGCTGATCGAAGTGCATGAGGGCCGCGACATCGTTGCGGTGGCGCATGGCGGCACGATCCGTGCGGCGATCGCCATTGCGCTCGATCTTGAACCGCAGGGCGGCCTCGCTTTCGCGACCGACAATTGCGCGATTACGCAGCTCGATTGCTATGAAGGTGGTGAGCAGGGTTGGCGTGTCGTGACAATCAATCACCAGCCCTGGGAGGGACTGATAGAGGCGCAACCCGCCGGTCCCGAAGTTGGCGCGCCGACGGAAAAGCTCGCCTGATCCTTCGTTACTCCAGTGCGCCATAAACCAGCGTGCGAAACAGCGCGCGATAATAGTCGCGCTGCCCGGGCGCTTGGACGAGCATCATCGCGTAGAGCTCTTCCGCCGGATCGATCCAGAACGTCGTGCCCGCGATGCCGCCCCAGAAGTACAGACCAACGGAACCGGGCATGACCGACATGCCAGGCTCGGTCCGCACAGCGAAGCCGAGGCCGAAACCGTGGCCCGGCTGCAGGAGCTCCGAACCTCTGCAGACGCACGGTCCAAGATGGTCCGAGCGCATGAGGTCGATCGTCTTGCGCCCTAGTAGCCGCTGCCCATCAAGAGTGCCACCGGCCGCGAGCATCGCAACAAAGCGCTCATAGTCGCTGATCGTCGAGACCAGCCCGCCGCCGCCCGACTCGAATTTTGCCGGCCGACGGATGTCGAGAAGCCGCACCGCATCGCCGCTTTCCGGATCGTTCGCGAAAGGCTCGGCGATCCGGCTTTGCTTTTCCGGCGGAACATGAAAGCCGGTGTCGCGCATACCGAGCGGCCCGAAAACGCGCTTCTGCAGAAATGTCCCAAGCGTCTTGCCTGAAATGATCTCGACTATGCGCCCGAGCACATCAGTCGAGCGGCTGTAATCCCATTGCCGGCCCGGCTGGCTGAAGAGCGGCAAACTCGCGAGCCGCTCCACCTGCTCGGCATTTGTCTGATTGGTGCTCGGCAGGTCTTTGTCGAGATACATGCGCTGCACCGCTGCCGTGCCGACGAATTCGTAAGTGAGGCCGGACGTGTGGCGCAAAAGATCCTGGATTGTGATCGGCCTATCCGCCGAGACGAGATCGACGCTGCTTTCCCGCTCGACCGCAACTTTGGGATCAGCGAAAGCGGGGACATATTTCGCGAGCGGGTCGGCGAGGAGCAGCCGCCCCTCTTCGACGAGCATCATGATCGCCACGGAAACGACCGGCTTCGTCATCGAATAGATGCGGAAAATCGAGTCGATCTGCATCGGCGTGCCGTTCGCCGGATCCTGCACGCCGAAGGCTTCGAGCAAGCCGAGCTTGCCCTGCCGCGCAATCATGGCGACGGCCCCGGGCAGGCGCTTCTGCTCGATCTCGCGCCGGAGCACATGCCGCAGCCGATCGAGGCCACTTTCTGAGAGCCCGAGGCTCCTCGCCTCGGCGAGCGCGGGGGTAGTGGCTGTAGTCCTGACTGCTTGGTTCATCGTGTCATCTGCCCTTTGCCGCGCTATTTCGCGCAATGGGGCAGCTATGGCAAATGGGCGCCCAGCACCGCTCGGCTTCCCACCGGATCGCGTCATGTCGCTCGAAGAACAGCTGGAACAGGATTTTGGAATCATCCCCGATCTCATTCGCTACCACGCGCAAAGTGCGCCGGAGCGGATCGCGCTGGTAGACGAAGCGCGTCAGGTGGCCTATCGCGAATACGATGCGCTCTGCGACCGCGTCGCCGCTACTCTGCAGCGCGATGGGCTCGCGCCGCAGAGCGCGATTGCAGTCTGCGCTTTATCGTCGATCGAGTATGCGGCGCTGTTTCTTGGTGCTCTGCGTGCAGGAATCGCGGTCTCGCCGCTCGCGCCGTCCTCCACGCGGGAGAGTCTCGCTGTCATGGTGGCGGATTGCGGCAGTCGGCACATCTTCTTCGATGCTTCGACGGAGCCGGTGCTGGGCGAGGTGGACACGAAAGTATTACGTATCACACTGGATGGCAGCGGAGGCGGCACGTCTTTTCACGATTGGTTGATGCCTGAGGGCTCAAAGCCGAAACTCGTGCAGATCGAACCCTCATGGCCGTTCAACATCATCTATTCCTCGGGCACCACCGGCATGCCGAAGGGAATCGTCCAATCCCATGGCATGCGTTGGCAGCACGTCCGCCGCGCCAATCTCTTCCGCTACGGGCCTGATGCCATCGCGATCATCTCGACCCCGCTTTACTCCAACACGACCCTTGTCAGCTTCTTTCCGACATTGGCGCTCGGCGGAACCGCCGTCCTCATGAAGAAATTCGATGCCGGGAAATTTCTGCACCTTGCTGAAAAACATCGCGCAACGCACGCGATGCTGGTCCCCGTTCAGTACAGCCGCATCATTGCCCTACCGGATTTCGACAAGCACGACTTGTCGAGTTTCCGCACGAAGTTTTCCACAAGCGCGCCGTTTAATGCAGCCCTTAAGGCCGATATCCTGAAACGCTGGCCGGGCGGTCTCGTCGAATATTACGGGATGACCGAGGGCGGCGGCACCTGCATTCTCCCCGCTCACGAATTTCCCGATAAGTTGCACACTGTCGGACGTCCCTCGGAAGGTCACGACATTCGTCTCATCGACGAGAACGGGCGTGAGGTTGGTCCGGGCGAGATCGGCGAGGTCGTCGGTCATTCGCCCGCGATGATGAACGGCTATCACAATCAGCCGGAGAAGACCGCCGAGGCCGAATGGCGCGATTCGACGGGCAAGCGCTTCATCCGCACGGGCGATGTCGGCCAGTTCGACGCGGACGGATTCCTCACGTTGATGGACCGCCGCAAGGACATGATCATCTCGGGCGGCTTCAATATTTATCCGAGCGATCTCGAAGCAGTCATTGTCGCACATCCGGACGTAGCGGAGGTGAGCGTCATCGGCGTGCCCTCCGAAGCCTGGGGCGAAACGCCGGTTGCTTTTGTCGTGCTGCGTGAGGGGAGCAAAGCTTCGGCGGACGCGCTGCGCGAATGGGCCAATGGCCGGCTCGGCAAAACGCAGCGGCTCACTGCGGTGGAGATTGTCGATGCGCTGCCGCGCAGCGCAATCGGAAAGGTACTGAAGCGCGAATTGCGCGACGAATGGATCGCGAGCGGCCGGCGCGCTTGAGCCGACTGCTTCTCAGAAGCCGGCGCAGGCGAGTCCGGCTTTTTCGAGAGCGAGTGGATCGCGCTCACCGGTCGTTGCGGTATCGATGATCGCCCGGGCGATGCGTTCGCGCGCCGTGCGTTCGTCGCTGAGGGGGCGGCCGCGCTGGACGACCTCGGACCAGGCCCGGTTAAAAGCGTGGCTTAAAAGTCGTGTTTCCTTGGGGCCAAAGGGTTCGCCAGGAGTTCGGGATCGGCGCCGGGATGATGGTCTGGGCATAAAACACTCCTGAAGCGGGTGGAGCGCACCGGCCGAGCTGAACTGCTAAGCCTCAAATCCTCATCGAGCATGGGACACAGTCCAGTGCAAATCGACTCAAGAGCTCAAGGTTTTCAAGGCGTTGTGGCATTCGTCCCACACCAATTGCAAAGCTTGCCGCGCAGGAATTCCCATGGTGAAACAGCACCTTAGAGCATAAGAAGCTGAGCTGCGCGCTTCGTGCCGCAAAGTTGCCAAAAAAATGCCGGAAATCGCCTTGCCAACAAGCATTTTCGCTCTAGCGCGCTGAGGTTGGGTTTACCCGCCGTGACGGCGAAGCATAAGAGTTGACCAACCCGCGCGCAGGTCGCGGTGCAGAAGTCCAAATCCGTGCGAGCCATACATGGACAGCACCGCAGGAACATCGCGCGCGAGCAGCCCTGAAAGGACCAGCGCCCCGCGAGGCGCGGCGACTCGTGCGATCTCACCGGCGAGCCGCTTCAGCGGCCCGGCGAGGATGTTGGCGAGGATCAGGTCGTAACATCCTGCAAGCGCGGGGTGGCGCGTCCCACTAGCTTTCACCGGGTGCACATAAGGCCCGGCGCCATTGCGGATGGCGTTGGCGCGCGCCGTTGTGACCGCTACCGCATCGACCTCGCTGGCGACCACCTTACGCTTCCATCGCTTGGCCGCGGCGATCGCCAGAATGCCGCTGCCGGTGCCAATGTCCAGAATGCGCCGCGGTCGTCGTCGTCGTCGGGAAAGCCGATCAAGGGCAAGGAGGCAGCCCATCGTCGTCGCGTGGTGGCCGGTGCCGAAGGCGAGCGCCGCCTCGATCTCGATGACGATGTCGTTGGCGCGCACCGCCTGCCGGGCATGGCTGCCGATGACGAGAAAGCGCCCGGCTCGAACGGGATCGAAGCCGGCGAGCGAAGCGGCAATCCAGTCGGCGCGCTCCACCCGATCGAAACTGATCGCCTTTGCGATTTCCGCGCCCGCCGCGACAGCGACAAGATCGCGTACCGCGGACGCGTCCGGCTCAGACCCGAAGTAAACCTCGACAATCCACTGGCCCGCAGCTTGGGCAGCGCCTGGTTCTTTCTCGAAAGCCGACGCCGCGGTCTCAGCCGGATCGAATGTCTCGACGATCAGATCCGCAACGGCACGCGCCGCGGCTTCGTTGCAGGTAAGACGCATGATATGCGTCGCGTCGTTGGGCGGGAGGCCTTCGAGCATGAGCGCGATTAGCACGCATACCGATGTATCGCCATGCGGGGTGCTTTGGCGCTTCACACGCCCCGTCTTGCACGTCTGCGTCGGATTATTTGCGATCGTCTCGTCGCACGCCCGTGCAGATCAGGCCAAGACACCCCCGGTGCCGCCGCCGCATCCCGTCCCGATCCAGTCCTACGCAACTGACAATCCGTCCTGTCTCGAATGGACCGACGGCTGCACCATCTGCGCGAAATCCGATACAGGTGTGGTCGCCTGCTCGACGCCTGGCATCGCCTGCCAGCCCGCGGGCTTGCAGTGCAAGAAGAATGCGCGTTGAGATTTACTTTGGGCGCAGCGGCCAGAACGCCGAGCCGGTAAATTCATAGACGAGCACGCCATCTTGATTGATGCCGGTGTTGTGGCTGAAGATCAGCCCCCAACCTGGGCGTGACGTCACACGTTTGTCGGCAAGTTCGCTCGCGAACGAAATCGTATCGCCGGCATAAACGGGACGATGCCAGCGCAGCTTGGTGAAGCCAGGAGATGGGCCCGGCCGCGGCGCGGGCTCGCTGCTCGGCCCGCGCTCATTCTCGAACTTCGTACGCGTGTCGACGAACTGCTTCATCCACATCGAAGCGGTGTGCCAGCCGGATGCCGCGAGCCGGCCGAAAAGACTGCGCTTTGCCGCGTCATCGTCGAGGTGGAACGGCTGCGGATCGTATTTGCGCGCAAAATCGATGATCGCCTCGCGCGTGAACCTCTCCTGTCCGAGCGATACTTTCGTTCCGATTGTCAGATCCTCAAACCAGCCCGAGACGGGAGGCGTTTGCGCCGCTGCTTCTTGCGGCTGCGGGCGTGCCGACGCGTTCGCTTGCGGCGCGCTGCCGAAATTTGTCTCCGCCGCGCTGCGACGCCGGATGATCTGCGTATGCTTCTGCGTCAGTACGACTTCGCCGGACTCGTTTTCGACTGTGCAGGACATGCCGACCAAGCCCATCTCAGGCCGTGACTTCGATCTGCGCGTCTCGGTAATTTCGAGTCGCCCGGCAAGTCGATCGCCGGGGCGGACCGGCTTCACCCAGCGCAATTCTTCGATGCCCGGCGCGCCCAAAGACGCGGTGTCCTTTAGCCAACCGTCATAGTTCATGCGCATGACGACGCAGGCCGTGTGCCACCCGGAGGCGGCCAATCCGCCGAGCATCAGCTTTTTGGCAGCTTCCTCATCGATATGAAATGGCTGCGCGTCATAGATCGAGGCATAAGCGATGATCTCGTCTTTTGTGGTTTCGCGTTCAGCTAACGGCAGTACTTGACCCGGCGCAAAATCTTCATAATAGCGTTCTGACATTCTCTTCCCAGTTTCGTCTTGTTTCAGTGTAGCAGACGTTCGCACGCGTTCTGCCTCAAGAAAGGCATGTGTGCCATGAGCAGCGGTTCTACCGCTGCTTCTGCCGATAGCCTTCCGCTAACATAGAAAAGAGCAGCCTTGCGACCTGTATCTCTCCCCCTTCCGGGCGGCCGGGCAGCGTTTTCGGATTCCAGGCATAGACGTCGAAATGCGCCCAGGCTTTGGTGCGCTCGACAAATCGCCGCAGGAAAAGCGCCGCGGTGATCGAGCCCGCGAACGGGCCCGACGACACATTGATGAGATCGGATATCTTTCCATCGAGCTGCTTGTCATAAGGCGCCCAGAGCGGCATGCGCCAGACAGGGTCGTGCACTTTGCGGCTATGCTCCATACACGCCCCCGCGAGCGCGTCATCATCCGTGTACATCGGCGGCAGATCGGGCCCGAGTGCGACACGCGCCGCGCCGGTCAGCGTGGCGAAATCGAAGAGGAGATCGGGCTCGTCTTCATCGGCGAGCGCCAGCGCGTCGGCGAGGATGAGGCGGCCTTCCGCGTCCGTATTGCCGATCTCCACCGTCAGGCCCTTGCGGCTGCGATAGATGTCGCCTGGGCGAAAGGCATTGCCCGCAATTGCGTTCTCGACGATCGGGATGATGACGCGCAGCCGCAACGGCAGTTTTGCATCGATGATCATGGACGCAAGCGCGAGCGCAGTGGCAGCGCCGCCCATATCCTTTTTCATGAGAAGCATGCCGGCGCTCGGCTTTATGTCGAGCCCGCCCGTGTCGAAACACACGCCCTTGCCGACCAGGGTAACTTTCGGTGCGTTTTCCCGACCGAAACTGAAATCGACGATGCGCGGCGGCTCCGTGGCCGCTCGGCCGACCGCATGAAGCAATGGAAAATTCTGTGCTAGCAGATCGTCACCGCGCACGATCGTGGATGAGCTGCCGTGTTTGTCCGCGAGCGCCACGATTGCTTCTTCCAGCGCTTGCGGGCCAAGATCATTTGCGGGCGCGTTGATGAGGTCGCGTCCGAACGCCACCGCGCCCGCGATTCTTTCGACTTGCGCACGGTCGACCCCTTCGGGGGCAACCAGTTCCGGCGCTTCGCGTGTAGATTTTTTGTATTTACCGAACCGGTAGCTCGCGAGAACAAAGCCGAGTGCGGCAAGCGCAGCATCGTGTGGCTCGCTGGCGAAGTGATAGCTGCCTGCAGGCAAACGCGCCGCGAGTTCGCCGGGCAGAAACGGATCGGCAGTGCGCGACCCGGCCTCATCCAGCGCGAAAAGCACGCGCGCGATCGCCCCGTCATCTCCCGGCACGAGCAGCATCCGTCCCGGCTTCGGCTCGAAGCCGCTCGCGCTCGCGAAGGCCCGCGCGCGATCGTTGAGTTCGGCCTCCGCCTTCGGCCATGAGCTGCGTGTGACGAAATGAACCGGAATGGCGTCGGCCGAAGATTCGGCGAAGGTGAAAGGCATTGGCGCTCCAGGCGGCGTTAACCGCGGATTAGGGTTAACGCTTTATTGCTGAGCGATACGCATTGGCAAAGCCCCTTAACGGACCTCCCGTGACCCAAGGCAAGCGTCCCCGCACGTTCTTCTCGCTCCTGCCCCTCGCCGCCGCGCTCTCAGCCTCGCTTGCTCTTGCCGGATGCAACAGCGTTCGCGAGATGACAAGCTCGGTCGGCCTCAATGAGAGCACGGAACTGCCGAAGAATGAGGGAGCCCTCGGCCGCTTTGCCGAGGATTGGGGTCAGCGCTACGACCGCAATCCCAAGGACAAGAACACGGCGATGACTTACGCGAATGCTTTGCGGGCGCTCGGCCAGCACGCACAGGCCGTTGCCGTGCTGCAGGGTCTTGCCGCGCGCAATCCGCAGGACCGGGAAATCCTCGGCGCGTACGGCAAGTCGCTCGCCGATGCGGGGCGACTGAAGGAGGCTTCGGCCGTTCTTGCCAACGCGCATACGCCGGAGCGGCCGAACTGGTCGATTCTCTCCGCACAGGGCTCGGTCGCCGATCAGCTCGGCGAGCACGATCAGGCGCAGAATTACTATAAAGCCGCGTTGCGCATGCGTCCCGACGAGGCGAGCGTCATGTCCAATCTTGGCCTCTCCTATGCGCTGAACCGGCAATTGCCGCAGGCCGAGGAGACGCTGCGCGAGGCGGCCGGCAATCCCAAAGCCGATATCCGAATCCGCCAGAATCTCGCGCTCGTTCTCGCACTCGAGGGTAAATTTGGCGAGGCCGAGGACTGGTCGCGCCGCGACCTCGCGCCGATCGATGCGGCCGCGAATGTCGCCTCGATCCGCAAGATGATCGCGCAGTCGAACACATGGCGCGACCTGCAGAAGCTCGATCATCAGGCGCAGCGGCGCGACCCCGCGAAAAACAGCACGAGTGTCGCGGCGACGCGGCCGGTGAAGCAGGAAACTCCCGCCAGTCTCGCCAAGGCGGAGTAGCGGCCGCTTAGTGGCCCGCGAAAGCGATCAGCGTTCGCACCGGTACGCCGAGCGCTTCGATTTTCTTCGCCCCGCCGAGGTCCGGCAGGTCGATCACAAAGCAGGCGACGACCACGTCTGCGCCGAGCTGCTTCAATAATTTCACCGCCGCTTCCGCCGTGCCGCCGGTCGCGACGAGATCGTCGACGAGCACGACGCGCTCACCCGGCGTGACCGCATCGGCATGCATCTCCATCTCGTCGATGCCGTATTCGAGCGAGTAGCCGATCGACACTTTGGCGTGCGGCAGCTTGCCTTTCTTGCGGATCGGCACGAACCCGGCGGAGAGCTGATGCGCGATTGCCCCGCCGAGAATGAAGCCACGCGCCTCGATTCCAGCCACTTTGTCGATCTTGGTGCCGGCGAAAGGGTGCACGAGTTCGTCGACGGCGCGGCGGAAGGCGCGCGCATCCCCAAGCAGCGTCGTGATGTCGCGAAACAGGATGCCGGGTTTCGGATGATCGGGGATGGTGCGGACCGCCGCTCTCAAATCGTCTTCCAGCGTCATCTAAAACCTCGAAGCAAATTCAGGCGGGCGCGCCGCCGCCAAATGTCCAAAGCTTGTTGGCGAGAAAATTCCAGAACATGACGATGCCCGTCGTCAACACCTGCGCCGGCAGATAAGGTGCGCCGATCCTCTCGACGAGAATATGCATGATGATCCAGGTCAGCATGAAGCCAACGCTGGAGACGACCGCAAAACGCCAGGTCGCCTCTTCGTGCGGGCGGTCGCTCGCGAATGTGTGACGGCGGTTCAGGATGTAGGAGACGAAGCCGCCACAGACGAAACCGACAAGCGTCGAAGGCACCGGCCGCCAGTGCACGCCTTCAACGAGGATGAACAAAGTGCCGTAATGGACGGCGGCGGCCATGAAGCCGACGATGACAAAGGTCGAGAACTCTCGGCGAATTGACATTATTGGCGCTCGCCGACGCGGTTTACGTCAGCGAATCCAGCCGCGTCCATCGCGAGATGTACCTTGCTTTGGAAATGCGCGTCATCGCCCTTGACGAGAAGCGGCACTTGATCCGCCGTTGCGCTGCATAAAGCTTCGACCCAGGGCCCTTCATTTTTGGCGAAGTCGCTCAGCACGTAGGGATGGACGAGCGTCTTGTCGCCGGGATGGCCGATGCCGAGACGCACGCGCTTGTAATCGTTGCCTATATGCGCCGTGATTGAGCGCAAACCATTATGTCCGGCATTGCCGCCGCCGATCTTCACCCGAAGCTTTCCCGGCGCGAGATCGAGCTCGTCGTGGAAGACGATGATGTCATCAAGGGGCATCTTATAGAAGCGCGCGGCTTCCTGCACCCCGCGGCCGGAATCGTTCATGAAGGTCTGCGGCTCGATGAGCACGATCCGCTCCCCGCCAATCTGGCCTTCGCTCGCGCGCGACTGGAAGCGCGCGCGGAATGGCGCGAAAGCGTAGCGTCGGGCGATCGCCTCGACCGCCATGAAGCCGATATTGTGGCGATTGCGCGCGTGGCGCGCTCCAGGATTGCCGAGGCCGACAAAAAGCAGCATGGCGATCCGGTGCACCTGTCGCGAACACGCGATGCGGAACCGCTGTGATTCCGCATCCGCCGCTCATGTCGAATGAGGCTACTTCTTCTTCTCGTCCTTGGCAGGCGCGGCCTTCGCGCCAGCGGCAGGCGCCGCAGCAGCAGCGGGCGTCGCTCCGGCAGCCGGCGCAGCGACTCCGGGCGCAGCTGCGGCCCCCGCAGCCGCGGTGGGCGCCGGCGTGTCCTCGGCGCGCGCGCTCGGCGGGGCGAGCGTCACGACGGTGAAGTCGCGGTCGCGGATCGTCGGCGTGCAGCTTTCCGGCAGCTTAATCGCCGAGATGTGCAGCGAATCGTTGAAATCGAGGCCGGTGAGGTCGGCGGTGAGCGAGTCCGGGATGTTGTCGGCAGGAACCTGCATCTCGACCGTATGGCGCACCACGTTGAGCGAGCCGCCCCGCTTCAGGCCGGGCGCCGCCTCGTGGTTGATGAAGCGGACCGGCACATCGACGCGGATGCGGGTCCCGGGCTTCAACCGCAGAAAGTCCACATGCAGCGGCGTGTCCTTGACCACGTCGAGCTGGTAGTCGCGCGGGATCGTCCGCTGCTTCTTGCCGTCGACGTCGATCTCGAAGATCGTCGTCAGGAATTTACCCTGATAGATCAGATGGTTGAGCATCTTGTGGTCGAGCGAAATCGGCTGCGCGGGCTCGCCGCCACCATAGATAACGCCCGGAATACGACCTTCACGGCGAACGCTGCGGGCGGCCCCCTTGCCTGTCCCGTCACGCACCGCGGCCGCGAGTTGCTTTGCCTCGGCCATTGCGATGTCCCTGCTTGATTGTTGCGCCCTCGCCTCCAGGGGTGTCGGAAAACGGACGCGGGCGGCTTATAGCGGCAGCGTCCGCGACTGGCAAACCAAGCCTTCTCGCGCCTGTCAGTCGAATAGGCTCGACACGCTCTCTTCTTTCGCCGTGCGGGCGATCGCCTCGCCGATCAGCGGACCGATCGACAGCGTGCGGATGTTCTTGGCGACGCGCACGGCTTCCGTCGGATGGATCGTATCGGTGACGACGAGCTCCTTCAGATGCGAGGCGGAGATGCGCGCGACGGCGCCGCCCGAGAGGACGCCGTGCGTGATATAGGCGCGCACCTCGGTCGCGCCCTCCTTCAAGAGCGCGTCGGCCGCATTGCACAGCGTACCGCCGGAATCGACGATGTCGTCGACGAGGATGCAGCTTCGTCCCGACACTTCGCCGATGATGTTCATGACTTCCGACTCACCGGCGCGCTCGCGGCGCTTGTCGACGATGGCAAGCGAGGCATCGATGCGTTTTGCCAGTGCGCGGGCGCGCACCACACCGCCGACATCGGGCGAGACGACCACAACCTTCTTTACGTCCAGCCGCTCCTTTATGTCGCGCACCATGACTGGCGCGGCGAAGAGATTGTCGGTGGGGATATCGAAGAAGCCTTGGATCTGTCCGGCGTGGAGATCGACCGTCAGCACGCGGTCGGCGCCGGCGCGCGTGATCAGGTTGGCGACGAGTTTGGCCGAGATCGGCGTGCGCGAACCGGATTTGCGGTCCTGCCGGGCGTAGCCGAAATAGGGGATCACCGCCGTGATGCGCTTGGCCGAGGAGCGCCGCAGCGCATCGGCCATGATCAGAAGCTCCATCAGGTGGTCGTTCGCCGGGAACGATGTCGACTGGACGACGAAAGTGTCCTCGCCGCGCACGTTTTCCTGAATCTCTACGAAAATCTCCATGTCGGCGAAGCGCCGGACCTGACAATTGGTCAAGGGCAGGCCGAGATAGGCGGCAATCGCCTCGGTCAGGGCGCGATTGGAATTCCCCGCCAGGATTTTCATTCCAGCTCCGCAGCCAAGCTCGCCGCGGCGGTCTTACCAGCGCTGTTGCGGCGCCGCAATACGACAGCGCCGTGACATCGGAACTGTTGCGTGGGCGCTACGCCGTGCTCGCAACCTCTTTGCCAAGCGCGGCCTGCGCCGCCGCCAGCCGGGCGATCGGCACTCGGAAGGGCGAGCAGGAGACGTAATCGAGCCCGACGCGGTCGCAGAACGCGATAGAGGCGGGGTCGCCACCATGCTCGCCGCAAATCCCGAGCTTGATGTTAGGACGCGTGCGCCGACCGCGCTCGACTCCGATCTCGACGAGTTCGCCGACCCCGTCCTGATCGATCGTGATGAACGGATCCGAGGCAAGGATGCCTTTCGAGGTGTAGGACCCGAGGAACGAGGCAGCGTCGTCGCGCGAGATGCCAAGCGCGGTCTGCGTGAGGTCATTCGTGCCGAAGGAGAAGAATTCCGCCGTCTCGGCGATCTCCGCCGCCCGCAGGCACGCGCGCGGCAGCTCGATCATCGTGCCGACTTGATACGGCACGTTGACGCCGCTCTCCTTCTCGACTGCCGCATGCATTGCATCGATGCGCGCCTTGATGAGGTCGAACTCGGCGCGGGTGAAGACGAGCGGCACCATGACTTCCGCTATCACCGGTTTGCCGGTCTTCTTCGAGGCCGCGACAGCGCCTTCGAAAATCGCGCGCGCCTGCATTTCCGCGACTTCAGGAAAAGCAATGGCGATGCGGCAGCCGCGGAAGCCGAGCATCGGGTTGAACTCGTGCAGCTCCTGCGCGCGGCGCTTCAGCTTGTCGGCGTCGGCGCCCATCGCCTTCGCGACTTCGGCGATCTCCTCGTCCGTATGCGGCAGGAATTCGTGCAGCGGTGGGTCGAGCAGACGGATCGTCACCGGAAGCCCGGACATGATCTCGAAGAGATCGGCAAAGTCGCCGCGCTGGATCGGCAAGAGTTTGGCGAGCGCAGCGCGGCGGCCCTTCTCGTCGTCAGCGAGAATCATTTCGCGCACCGCGACGATGCGATCGCCTTCGAAGAACATGTGCTCGGTGCGGCAGAGGCCGATTCCCTCTGCGCCGAATTTGCGCGCCACGCGCGCATCGTTCGGCGTGTCGGCATTGGCGCGGACGCCGAGGCGGCGTGCTTCATCTGCCCATTCCATGATCGTGGCGAATTCACCCGAAAGTTCCGGCTGCAGCATGGCGACCGAACCCTCGATGACCTGTCCAGTCGATCCGTCGATCGTGATCGTCGTGCCTTTCCTGAAGGTCTTGCCGGCGACCGACATCGTCTGCTTGGCATAGTCGACGCGGATGCTGCCGACACCCGAGACGCAGGGCTTCCCCATGCCGCGCGCTACCACAGCGGCGTGCGAGGTCATGCCGCCGCGGGTCGTCAGAATGCCTTCCGCGGCATGCATGCCGTGAATGTCTTCCGGGCTCGTCTCCACGCGCACCAGAATGATCTTGTGCCCCGAACTCTTCAGGGTCTCCGCCTCATCCGAATTGAACACGATCTCGCCCGATGCCGCGCCGGGCGACGCCGGCAACCCGGTCGCCAGAACATTGCGCTCGGCACTCGGATCGATCGTCGGATGCAGCAATTGATCGAGCCCGCCGGGCTCGATGCGCAACAGCGCCTCCTCGCGCGTGATCAGGCGTTCATTCGCCATCTCGACGGCGATGCGCAATGCTGCTTTCGTCGTGCGCTTGCCGCCGCGCGTCTGCAGCATCCAGAGTTTGCCGCGCTCGACGGTGAACTCCAGGTCCTGCATGTCGCGATAGTGCGATTCAAGTTGTTGCGTCGTCTCGACGAATTGCCTGAACACTTCCGGCATAACCGTTTCCATCGACGGCTTGTCCGATTTCGCCGCGATGCGCGCGGCCTCGGTGATGTTCTGCGGCGTGCGAATGCCGGCAACGACATCCTCGCCCTGTGCGTTCACCAGAAACTCGCCGTAGAGCTCCCTGTCGCCGGTTGATGGATTGCGTGTGAATGCAACGCCCGTCGCCGATGTCTCGCCCATATTGCCGAAGACCATCGCCTGCACATTGACGGCGGTGCCCCAGCTTTCGGGAATGTTGTTCAGGCGGCGATAAGTGATCGCCCGCTGGTTCATCCAGGATGAAAAAACCGCGCCGATGGCGCCCCAAAGCTGTTCGCGCGGATCCTGCGGAAAGGGCTTGCCGCTCTCGCGCTCGACGATCCCCTTGTATTCGGCGATGATGTCGCGCCATTCCGGCGCGCTCAGGTCAGTATCGAGGTCGTGCCCTTTCTGGCTTTTGTGGAGTTCCAGAACCTCTTCAAAGTTGTGGTGCTCGATACCGAGCACCACGTTGGAATACATCTGAATGAAACGGCGATAGGAATCATAGGCGAAGCGCTCGTCCTCGGCGCTCTTCGCAAGCGCCAGTACCGTAATGTCGTTGAGCCCGAGATTGAGCACCGTGTCCATCATGCCGGGCATTGAGGCGCGCGCGCCGGAGCGCACAGACATGAGCAACGGGTTCTCATTGTCGCCGAATGAGCGGCCGGTCAGCCTGGCCACATGCGCGAGCGCCGCGTCGATCTCACCGGCAAGCTCGTCCGGATATTTCTTCCCGTGCGCGTAAAAGTAAGTGCAGACTTCGGTGGTGATCGTGAAGCCGGGCGGCACCGGGAGGCCGAGATTGGCCATCTCGGCGAGGTTGGCGCCCTTGCCGCCTAGGAGGTTGCGCATCTCGCTCGCGCCCTCGGCCGTGCCGCCGCCGAACCTGTAGACCCACTTTGGCATATTCACCTGTTCCATTTAGCGAAGAAGCCGCCGATGCCGGCGGCTTCTCTTTGTGGCGTTCTATTGGCCGAAACAGCCGTCCCAATCAACGGCCGAGTTCAAGGGAAGTTCAGGCGTTCCGGAGCCGCATTCCGAAGGCGATCATGCTCACGCCATAGAAGAGCAGGTCGAGGCCCAAAATGATGCCCAGCACGAAGAACGAGTTGCCCGGCCAGCCGAGGACGATGACGATGCCGAAGAGCAAGGTTGCTACTCCCGCAAGGACCATCATCGACTTCGATCCCGGCGGGAGGTGCGTGCCAAGCCAGATGCGGACGGCGCCGGTCGCGATCAGCGCCCATCCCAGCATCAGGGTGAGGACGGCAGCCGCAAGCAGCGGCTGGGCAAGAGCAAAGGCGCCAGCGATTATATAAAGCAGCCCGAGCAGGATGAAGAGAAAGAAGCGGCCCCAGGTCTTGCTGCCGAATCCCATGACGATCTCGGTGCCGCCGGTGATGATCATGAAAATCGCGATCGTGAGCACCGAGGCAATCGTTGCGGATACGACCAGCACAAGCGCGGCGAGGCCCAGAAATGCGGCAAGCACGCCGAAGCCGACGAACCAGCCCCAGCGATGGCGCAGGCGCTCGCTTACCCCGCCGAGCGGCTGTGGGGCGGGCGGCATCGTGCGATAGGAGGGATCGTTCGGAAGGGTCATCGCGATCTCCGCGTCATGGCAGGGCAGACGGCGCCTGCGGCGGCCCATAGCGGCAGAGTTGCCGGGTGTTGACGAGCCTAGGACCGCGGGTGGAGATCGGCAATGGCTTCCCGTGTCCGCGCCGATGTCGCTCTTGTGGAGCGCGGTTTTTTCGAGAGCCGCGCCAGGGCGCGTGCCGCAATCGAGGCGGGGCTTGTCACCGCAGACGGGGTGCACATCGGCAAGCCATCGGAGGCGCTGTTGCCGGATGCGCGCGTCGACGCCAGTGCGCCGCATCCCTGGGTCTCGCGCGGTGGGGTGAAGTTGGCGCACGCGCTCGATCACTTCGGCTTCGATCCGGCGGGCCGGCTTTGTCTCGACATAGGCTCTTCGACCGGCGGATTCACGCAGGTGCTGCTCGCGCGCGGCGCGGCACTGGTGATCGCGGTCGACGTCGGATATGGGCAGCTGCGTCCGAGTCTAGCGAACGATCCGCGCGTCATGTCGTTAGAGAAAACAGATGCCCGCGCGTTGACGCGCGAGACAATCGAGCGTGCTGCTCGCGACGCCGATCTCGATGCGGCCCGAACGATGCTGATCACCTGTGATGTGAGCTTCATCGGACTGGATAAGGTTCTGCCGTCGGCCCTAACGCTTGCCACGCCCCGCAGTGAACTTGTCGCATTGATCAAGCCGCAATTCGAAGCGGGCGACTCCCGGCGGAAGGGTGGCGTCGTCAAAGATGCGGCTCTGCACCAACAGGTTTGTAAAAATGTTGCGCAAACCGTGACATCGCTCGGCTTCGACGTGCTCGGCATCGAAGCCTCGCCAATTTTCGGCGGTGACGGCAATCGCGAATTCCTGATCGGAGCGCGGCGCGCGTGAATGAGGCAAGTGTGAATGAGCAACATGTGCTGACGATCGAGCGGCTTGGTCAGCGCGGCGAAGGTGTCGCGCGAACGGACCAGGGAAACATCTTCGTTCCGTATACAGTACCGGGGGATACGATCTCTGCAGAGGTTGATGGGGACTCCGCCCGGCTCATCGGCATCATCAAGTCTTCGCCTGATCGCGAGGCGCCATTCTGTCCCTACTACGGCACCTGCGGTGGCTGCGCGATTCAGGGCTACCGCGAAGAAGCTTACCGCGAATGGAAGCGCGCGCTTGTTGTCGATGCGCTCGCGCGTGCCGGTGTCGACGCGACGGTGGATCCTCTCATTGACGCGCATGGCGCGGGACGCCGCCGCGCGACATTCCATGCGCGTTTCGATTCTGCCGGCCACGCAATGATCGGCTTCATGGCGGCGCGCAGCCACGATCTCGTCGCGATCGATTTCTGTCCGCTGTTCGCGCCGTCGCTCGACGGTGCGATCGCGGCAGCGCGGGCGATGGCGGAAGAACTCGCGAGAGTACGCAAGCCACTCGACATTCTGGTCACCGGCACTCCAGCGGGCCTCGATATCGATGTTCGCGGCGCGGGCTCCCTCAATGAGAAACATAGGCAGGCGCTGATTGCCGCGGCGGAACGTTTCGACCTCGCGCGTCTGTCAAATCACGGGCGTCTGCTGATCGAGCGTCGGCCGACGCAATTGCAGGTCGGACGCGCACTCGTACACCTGCCGCCCGGTGCCTTCCTGCAAGCGACCGCAAAGGGCGAAGCGACTCTAGCCGAGCTCGTCGGACAAGCTGCCAACTCGAAGCGCGTTGCCGATCTCTTCTGCGGCATCGGTACATTTGCACTGCGGCTCGCCGAACGCGCGGAGGTTCTCGCTCTCGATGGCGATGCAGCAGCACTTAGCGCGCTGACGCAGGCCGCGCGCGCCGCTCCGGGTCTGCGCACGATCAGAACCGAACGCCGCGACCTGATGCGGCGGCCTTTGCCGCCGGAAGAACTGGCCGCCTTCGACGCCGTCATTTTCGATCCGCCGCGTGCCGGCGCGGAAGCACAAGCGCATGGCCTCGCAAAGTCGCACGTTCCGCTCGTCATCGCGGTTTCCTGTAACGCGCAGACTTTCGCGCGCGACGCCGCAATCCTCATTGCGCCCGGCTATAAGGCGGAGCGGATTACGCCGGTCGATCAGTTCCGCCAGTCACCGCATGTCGAGATTGTCGGAATCTTCCGCCGCGCCGCGGCGAAAGGGCGCGCCCGGCGTTCGCTGTTGTCGGGCTGATCTTGCTTGACAGGATGCCGATCTGTGACGCCGACTAGGCAGCCCGCGACAGGAGAAGTCTGATGAGCGACTTCACAATCTACGGCGTGCCCGGCAGCCCCTATGTGCGAGCCGCCCTACTTGGACTTGAAGAGAAACGCTGTGCCTGGTGCCTGCACGCGATGCCTTTCG
>JAXDNH010000098.1:0-3800 GCA_034669525.1 Methylobacteriaceae bacterium
TATCGCCGCGTTCGGTGGCGACCCGGCGCGTGTGACGATTTTCGGAGAATCGGCCGGCGGCATATCGGTCAACGCGCTGATGAGCGTGCCTGCGGCGCGCGGTCTTTTCAGTGCCGCGATTACGCAATCGGGATTTGGGCGCAACAACGCGGCGCCGCTGCAAGTCGCGGAAAAAATGGGCGCAGCGTTCGCGAACGCGGCTGGCGCGCATGATCTCGCCGCTTTGCGCGATCTGCCTGCTGACACCGTTCTCAACACCGGCAGCGACGATCCCAAAGCGGAGCCGCCGGGGCTGATCCTCGACGGCAGACTGATGCAGGCCGAGATCGCGCAGACTTTCGCCAGAGGCGCGCAAGCCAAAGTGCCGTGGATCGTCGGCTCGAACAATTACGAGGCGAGCCTTTATCCCGATCGCGTGGCTAATCCGGATGCGACGCTCAACGCATTGCCGGAGAAGATCCGCAACCGCGCTTTCGCGATCTACGATCCCTTGAAAACCGGCAACAAAGGGCCCGTCGTAGCGTGGCTGCTTACCGACAAAGATTTCAGCGAACCGGCGCGCCTGCTCGCTGCAATGCATGCGCGCTCCGGCCAGCCGGTCTACCGCTATTTCTTCAGCTATGTACCCGAGAAAGCGCGCGGCCGGGTGCCCGGCGCGGCACACGGGGATGAACTGAGATACGTATTCGGCGAATTCAGCCCCGACCCGAAGCTCAAAATCAACTACACGGATGCCGACAAGCGCATGGCCGCACTCGTCGAGCGGTACTGGACGAATTTTGCCCGGGGCGGCGACCCCAACGGATTTGGCGTTCCGCCGTGGCCCAGAGACAAACGCGATGATGTGCTTGTCCTCGATTGGGTCGGCACGTATCCGGCACGCGGTTTTCGCAAGCGAGAGCTGGACTTCGTCGGCCACCAGGTGCCAAAACTTCAATGACCGAACGCCATGGAGGAACCTCATGACCGATCACGTCTACAAAGTAACCGAGATTGTCGGCTCATCCGAGAAGTCGATCGACGATGCGATAAAGACCGCGATCTCGCGTGCGTCTGAAACATTGCGGAATCTGCGCTGGTTCGAGGTCGTGCAGATTCGGGGACAAATCGGCGAGGGCGCCGTGCACCATTATCAGGTGACGTTGAAAGTCGGATTCACCCTGCAGGGTAAATGAGTCCGAAGCGCGCACCTGTGACGGAGCACACTTGCTAATGAGTCCTGCCGGGCGCAGACTTCCGTTGCCCGGCAATGGGAGTGTCGAGACAATTACTTGAGGAGCATTGTTATGTGCACATGCTTTATTGTCCCTCGCGATGTCCTGACAAGAATTTCACAAGACCCGAGGCTGCCGCCGGAAATTCGCAGAGCTGCCGCGAATACGGTGCGCATTGCCCATGAGCTTCGTCTGTTGCGCATACAGGCTCTTAAACTGACAAGCCTCTCGACAATGCTCGATGCGCCGGTTGGCGAGCTCGCCGCCGCCCCGACCGTCACGGTCTATGATTGCAAACATAGCCAGACGCTGCCGGGCTCGCCGGTGGGCAATCCGGGAAGCTCCGGCGACGCCACGGCCAAACGCGGCTTTGACGAGACAAGCAAAGTCGCCGACTTCTACAAGGAGGTGTTTAACCGCAATTCCATCGACAATGCCGGCATGACGATGATGTCGTCCGTCCATTACGGCAACAGATTCAACAACGCGATGTGGAACGGATCGCAGATGCTCTATGGCGACGGCGACAACTCGATTTTCGTCGACTTCACGCTCGGCAATGACGTGATCGGCCATGAGCTGACGCATGGCGTCACCCAGCACAGCCTGCAGCTCAACTACTCCGACGAGGCCGGCGGCCTCAACGAAAGCATGTCCGACTGCTTCGGGTCGATGTTCCGGCAATGGCAGGCGAACCAGGATGCCGCCAGCGCCGACTGGCTGATCGGCAAAGACATTATGGGCCCGACGGCGCACGACAGAGGCCTCACGTGTCTGCGCGACATGGTCAATCCCGCGGCGACGCATTGTCTTGCGCCGCAGCCGACCCAATATTCGCAGGTCACGCCCGGCATGGACCCGCATTACAGCAGCGGCCCACCCAATCTTGCCTTCGCGACCGCGTGCAGGACGCTCGGCGGCAAGAGCTGGGATAAGATCGGGCAGGTATGGTACCGCTCGCTCACGGGTTTCGGGCCCAGTCCCGACATGACGATGCCGGACTTTGCCAATCGCACCCGCCAGGTGGCTCAGCAGATGTTCAGCGGCACTCCTGCTGTTGGCGATGCCGTCGATCAGGGATGGAAGGCTGTGGGGCTGTAGCGATGTCAGGGCGCAGGTATCGCCCGGACAGGTATCGCCAGCACAGGTATCGCCCGGACAAGCATCGCCTGGAAAGGTGGAACGCGTGGATCGCTTGCAGATCGAGCGGCTCGGCGGCCTCGCCGGCTTCGGCGGGCCGGGCGGCCGGATAAAGAGCAAGGGGGACGTCGGGCTCTCCGACTTGTCTCCGGCCGACCGCCAGAGCGTCGAGGATCTGTTTGCCAAAAAGACGCCGGTGCCGGCGCCGAAGCCCGACGCCTTCCGCTATCGCATCACCCGGCAGACGCCGCAGGGCCGCGAGACGATCGAAGCGCCCGAGGACATCGTGCCGCAAGCGCTGAGGGACAGCGTGCAAGACACGCTGGAATGACACGCTGGAGTGATTGCGGGGCGCGCTGACACGCGCGCTCGCGGCGTCCCCTCTCCCCGCTCGGATGTCGGCTGTTGCCGACATCCGCACTTTGAGAGTCGAGGTCGCCAACAGGCGACTTCGAACCGGGGAGAGGGCCAGGGTGAGGGGCAGCGCCAATGTTTCAAGGTTGCGCTGCCCCGGCACGCCACCATCGCTTTCACCCGCACGCGCCCCGCCGCGACGGACGCACCCTCGTCAAGTCAAGGCCGCGCAGACCTCGTCTGCGCACTGGCTTTCCTAGAAAGCCGGCGTGAGGCGAAGCCTCACGGCCTTGACGGGGAGGAGGTGGCGGCAGCGTGACGAAATCACAGGCGCCGCGAATCCGCAGTGCGGTCTTTGCGGAGCCGCCGCATCAATTATTTCAGCCGGCGGACCGAAGCCGGGTCAGCTCGCTTTTGAAGTCGGACATCAACACTGTCGCCTCGTCAGCGGGCAGCGAGGCGGCGAGTTGCGGGAACAGCTTCTCCCAGCTCTCGGTCTCGCCTTTGCTCCAAGGCATGATTTCAGCGTCCCGCGCGATGCGCAGCAGCCGGTTGAGGCTCTTGCGTATATACGCTGGGTCGGCCGAGCGCTGCGCCGGTTCGGGGCGGTCGGATCGAAAAAGCGGAAGCTGGCTCATGTCCGAGACCTTATTCGCATCGCGCGCTCGATTCACGTGCTTGCCGACGCTCCATTGCGGCGCCCGCGTTCGTTCTCCACAAGATTCCTTTCGTCCGGAGAGAGGCGGTAGAGGTCGTACAGAATTTCGTTCAAAGCCCCCTCGTCCGCCTCGATCGCGGCAGCCTCCTCGCCTAACTGCGCCACGCGCTCGATGAACTGCGCCGCTGCGGGCGCATCCGACGCGGCGGGAGGGCGCCGCAGGTCCGCTGCGAATCGCTTCGCCTCCCGCGCGGACCCACTGAGAAGCAGCCAGCGCCAATAGGTTTCCGCCAACCGACCGGCATTTGCATCAAGATAGATTTTGTCCAGCACGACGGCGCCATTCGCGTAGAAGCGCAACTCGCCCGAATGGAAGCGCGCCTCGCGCCGGCCGCCGCGGTCAAGCGCCGCCTGTAACGCCTCCACGCGCGCGG
>JAXDNH010000099.1:0-7539 GCA_034669525.1 Methylobacteriaceae bacterium
CGCCACGTCAGCGCCGGAAGTCCGCGCGTGTGACGAGTTGATCTGGTTATATCGCGCCTTCGGAGCGGAGCAGTGTCATGTCTGGCAGCGTCAACAAAGTCATCCTGATCGGCAATCTCGGACGCGATCCGGAAGTGCGCCGGCTGAATTCCGGCGATAGCGTCGTCTCATTCTCGTTGGCCACGACGGAATCCTGGCGCGACAAGACGACGGGCGAGCGACGCGACCGCACCGAATGGCATAACGTCGTGATCTTCAATGAGAATCTAGGGAAAATCGCGGAGCAGTACTGCAAAAAGGGCGCGAAGATTTACATTGAGGGCCAGCTGCAGACGCGCGAGTTCACCGACAAGGACGGCAATCAGCGCAAGACGACCGAGGTCGTGCTGCAGCGCTTCCGTGGCGAGCTGACTTTGCTCGACAGCCGCAACCGCGGCGGCGAGGCCGGGGAAGAGCGCGGCGCGAGCGGCAGCTTCGGGCGCACCTCTCCAATGGAGCAGCGCCGGCCGGCGACCGTCGGCGGCGGCAAAATGGCCGACGCCCTCGACGACGACATTCCGTTCTAGGACTAAACTTCCTCTTCGACGCGCCTTGCGCCCGGCAGCCGCGTCGGGCGCAGCAGGAAAGAGGGGACGTGATCGCCGAGTCCGACCACCGAGGGCTCGTTCGCCTCGCGATGCGGCCGGCGCTGTTCCGGACGCGGTGACGATGCCGGGCGGCCGTTTTGCCGGGGATGAAATTCGACGGGCTGCTCAGGGCGTGGTTCGCGCGGGCGATGTTCAGCGCCCTGCCCGCGGGCGGGGCGTGATCTCTGCTCGCCGCGGGATTCGCTGGGAGGCGACTCGCCCCGTGTCGTCGGACGCCGCTCCGCGCGACCCGTGAGGCGGCTGCGTCCCCGGCCGTGTCGCGCAACGGGCTCTTCACCCGGTCCGAGTTCATCCGGACGCGGCCCCTGCCATTCGATCTTGTTGCCGATCAGTCTCTCGATCGACTCGACATATTTCGAGTCGTCGCGCGTGACGAGCGTCAGCGCTGTGCCGCTGCGGCCCGCGCGCCCGGTGCGTCCGATACGATGCACGTAGTCTTCCGCGTGGATCGGCACATCGAAATTATAGATGTGCGACACGTCGGGAATGTCGAGGCCGCGCGCCGCCACATCCGAACAGACGAGAAGATCGACGTCGCCGGTCTTGAATGCTTCGAGCGACGCCATGCGCGCACGCTGATCCATATCGCCGTGCAATGCCCCCACCGGGAAGCCATGTTTCAATAGCGACTTGTGCAGCAGCACGACGTCACGCTTGCGATTGCAGAAGACGATCGCATTTTTAAGATCGTCGGCCGAACGCAGAAGCTGGCGCAAAGTCTCGCGCTTCTCGGGGCCGCTTCTCGTGGCGACGAGACGCTGCGTGATATTGTCGGCCGTCGTCGCGGCGCGTGCGACTTCGACGCGCACGGGGTTTTGCAAAAAGGTCTCAGTAAGACGCGTAATCTCCGGCGGCATCGTGGCCGAGAAGAACAAAGTCTGCCGCGTGAACGGCACGAGTTTGCAGATGCGCTCGATGTCAGGGATAAAACCCATGTCGAGCATGCGGTCGGCTTCATCGATGACAAGAATTTCGATGCCGGTGAGCAAAAGCTTGCCGCGCTCGGAAAAGTCGAGAAGGCGCCCGGGTGTCGCGATCAATACGTCGGCGCCACGTGTGATCTTTGCTTCCTGATCGCCAAAGGACACGCCGCCAATCAACAGCGCGACGTTGAGTTTGTGATTGACGCCGTATCTGACAAAGCTCTCTTCAACCTGCGCGGCGAGTTCACGCGTCGGCTCGAGAATGAGCGTGCGCGGCATGCGGGCACGTGCGCGGCCCTTCTCAAGCCGTGACAGCATCGGCAGCACGAAAGCTGCCGTTTTACCCGTGCCTGTCTGTGCGATGCCGAGAATGTCGCGGCCGGCGAGGGCCTGCGGGATGGCCTGAGCCTGGATGGGGGTGGGGATGGTGTAGCCGGAGGCCTCAACGGCGCTAAGCACCTTTTCGCTGAGGCCGAGTTCACTGAATGTCATTTGGTTCCTGAATGCGGCAAGCGTGCAGAACTTGAACCGCTAGATCGCGGGCGCTCGGCCCGTCATGAGCTTTCGATTTGGCTCTCGAATACGAGACCTTCAGGCGATTCCGCCGTCTCGATGCACTGCGCTTGAGGTAAGCGCGAATTGCGTCAAGTCAATGAAAAACGGCGCAGGTTCACGCCCAATCCCGTCAGTTTTTCGCCGGTGCACAGGTGCTGAGCACCGTTGGCGGCCCTCCGGCCGGCGCCACCATGCTCACCGTCCGCTCCCCACCGTGGCAGGCGGATTGGACCGTTCGCTTGGCCGAGCTGTTGGCAGTCGCGGTGAAGTCGATCTCACCGGACGCGAGGGCGCCGGATGCCCCGGTGCGGCCCCTTGCAGCAGGAATCGTTCGGGCAAGGCGCTCGAGGTCGGTCTGGCTCTCGACCGTGACCGACGGCTGATTGGACGCGGCAAGCGGCGCTTCGAGCATTCTGACCCCAATCAGGGATGCAATGGCGAGCCCAGTGGCAATAAACGCAATCTGCGGCGTTGAGACACCGCGCTCATCCGCAAAAAACCCGATCCGCATCGCCCGCCAGCCTCGCCCACCTTTCAGAGAGGTAAGCGCAATCTTGCTACGAAGCCTTTAATTTTACCGATCGCTGTAGTCGATGCTGAACGGGCGAACGATGTGGAGTTAAATATCCACTAACTCCGCCTCCGAAGCGAAGCTCGCGCGCTCCTGGATAAAGGCGAAACGCGCCTCAGGTTTGGTGCCCATCAGCCGCTCGACGCAATCGCCCGTTTCCTCGCGCTCCTCGGCGTCGATGACGACCTTGAGAAGCGTACGTTTGCGCGGGTCCATCGTCGTTTCCTTCAACTGTTCGGGGCGCATTTCACCCAGGCCCTTGAACCGACTGACCTCGATTTTTCCTTTGCCGGTCAGCTCCTTTGCAACGAGCTCCTCACGGTGTTTGTCGTCGCGTGCGTATGCACTCTTTGCACCTTGCGTCAGCTTGTAGAGCGGCGGCACGGCAAGATACAGGTGGCCGCCATCGATCAGCCGCGGCATCTGCCGGTAGAAGAAGGTGATGAGCAGCGAGGCGATATGGGCGCCGTCAACGTCGGCGTCCGTCATGATGATTACCTTGTCGTAACGCAGATCATCGTGCCGGTAGTGCAGGCCGGTGCCGCAGCCGAGCGCCTGGACCAGGTCGGCAAGCTGCTGGTTGGCTGAGAGCTTGTCGCGCGTCGCCGAGGCCACGTTAAGAATCTTGCCGCGGAGCGGCAAGATGGCTTGGCTAGCGCGGTCGCGCGCCTGTTTCGCCGAGCCGCCGGCGGAATCGCCCTCGACGATAAAGATTTCAGCGCCTTGCGCCGATGAGTTCGTGCAATCCGCGAGCTTACCTGGCAGCCGCAGTTTCTTGATCGCGCCCTTTCGCGCCACGTCTTTCTCGGCTTTGCGGCGCTGGCGCTCCTCGGCGCGCTCGATCGCCCAATCGAGGAGCTTCGTGGCCTGCGAGGGCGCGGCGGCGAGCCAGTGATCGAAGGCATCGCGCAGGCTCGTTTCGACCAGCCGCGACGCCTCCGCGTTCATCAGCCGGCTCTTGTTCTGCCCCTGGAATTCCGGGTCGCGCAGGAAAACCGAGATCATGGCGGCGCACCCGCCCATCACGTCCTCGGTCGTCACGTTGGCGGCGCGTTTGGCCTGATTGATACGCTCGGCGTGGTCCTTGAGGCCGCGCAAAAGCGCGATCCGGAAACCGGCCTCATGGGTACCGCCGTCCGGCGTAGGAATCGTGTTGCAGTAGGAATGGACGAAGCCGTCGTCCTCGGCGAGCCAGGCGACCGCCCATTCCAGCGAACCATGGCCGCCTTCGCGAGTGATCTTGCCGGCAAACGCCTCCGGCGTGACGCGATCCTTATGCTCGATCTCGCGGGCAAGATAATCGGTGAGCCCGCCGGGAAAGCGGAACGTCGCTTCCGGCGGAATGTCGGTGCCGGGCTCAATCAGTTCCGAAGCGCATTTCCAGCGGATTTCGACGCCGCCGAACAGGTAAGCCTTGGAGCGCGCCATGCGGAACAGGCGGGCAGGGCGGAAATGGACGTTCTTGCCAAAAATCTGCTCGTCGGCCCTGAAGCGCACCTTGGTGCCGCGGCGATTGGCGACGCGCCCGAGCTCCTGCAGTTTCCCTTGCGCGACGCCCCGGGCGAATGTCTGTCGATAAAGCTGCTGGCCTCGCGCGACTTCGACTTCGAGGCGTTCGGACAGCGCATTCACGACGGAAACGCCCACGCCATGCAGGCCGCCAGAGGTCTGATAGGCGCCGGAATCGAATTTCCCGCCGGCATGCAGTGTCGTCATGATCACTTCGAGGGCCGATTTCTTCGGGAATTTCGGATGCGGATCGATCGGTATTCCGCGACCGTTATCGGCGACCGAAATCCAACCACCCGGCTCGACGCTGACTTCAATGAAAGTGGCGTGACCGGCGACCGCCTCGTCCATCGCGTTATCGATTACCTCCGCGAAGAGGTGGTGCAGGGCGGCCTCATCGGTGCCGCCGATATACATGCCGGGACGGCGGCGGACCGGTTCGAGACCCTCGAGCACCTCGATCGAGGCCGCGGTATAGCCGCTCTCGCCAGGGGTTCCGTTCAGGCGGGCAGGAGTGTTGCGCACAGCCGCGGCGCTGCCGACAGGCTTGCGTGCTGCTGCCGTACCGAAGAGATCGCCGCCTTTGGCCATACGCCGCTTCACCTCTGATTCGCCCCCTTGAATGATACGCCAGGATTGCGGCGGCGGACGGCCGAAGCCGGAACAATCCGCCTATCCGCTTACGTGCCTTTAAGCCCGCTCACATAGGGTCTCACGATGTCTTCCGCCAAAGAGCCGCTCACCATCGTGCTCTGCCTCGATCACGCCTACGTCTCGGGCGGGCAGGCGAAAGTCGCCTTCGACAGCGCGATCGGGCTGAAACAGGCGGGCCACCGCCCGATCGTCTTCGCCGCCGCTGGCCCAGTGGACGAGCACCTCACCGCGGCAGGCGTTGAGGTGGTCTGCCTCGGCCAAAGCGATCTCCTCGGGAATCCGTCGCGGCTTGCCGGGGCTGTGCAGGGCACCTGGAACAGCCGTGCGGCCGAGGAACTCGGGCGGTTGCTTGCAAGCGTCCGGTCCGACCGCACCATCGCGCACGTGCATGGCTGGGCGAAAGCGCTGTCCCCCTCGATCGCGGCGCCGATCAGACGGTCGGGTTTGCCGGCGGTCTACACGATCCACGAATATTTTCTGTTCTGCCCGAATGGCGGGTTCTACAACTATCAGAAGGGCCAGGCCTGCCCGCTGGAACCTCTTTCAGCGGCGTGCTGGGCGACCCATTGCGACTCCAGGAACTACGCGCGAAAGCTTTGGCGCAATGCGCGGCTGACACTCGCGCGTGACATGGCGCATTTGCCGGAGGTTTTCTCCGACTACATCGCGATCTCGCGCTTCCAAGTCGATGTTGTTGGTCACCGATTGGCTGCGGGCAGTTGCCTGCACCTCGTCTCCAATCCGATCGACGTGCCGGACCTTGGGCCAAAGCTTTCGCCGGCACAGGGCGAGGTCATCTTCGTCGGCCGGATTTCCGCAGAGAAGGGGCCGTTTCTGTTCGCCGAGGCGGCGCGGCTCGCCGGCATCGTCCCAACTTACGTCGGCGACGGACCCGCTGCCGCCGAGCTTAGAATGAAATATCCGGAGGCGCGTCTCCTCGGTTGGCAGAGCGGGCCAGCAGTGCGGGAGGCGATCCGCGCCGCCCGCGCTCTCGTTTTCCCCTCGCTCTGGTACGAAGGCCAGCCGCTCACGGTGCTGGAGGCCAAAGGGCTCGGCACGCCAGTTATCGTCTCCGATGGCTGCGCCGGCCGCGAGGAGATCGAGGACGGCGTCTCGGGCCTCTGGTTCAGGGGTGGCGACATCGAGGATCTTGCTCGCGTGCTTATGCAGATCCGTGAGGATGCTCTGATCAATCGACTGGCGCGCGGCGCCTATGCAAGCTTCTGGTCCGATCCGCCGACGCTGGCGCGGCATGTCGGGCGAATTACCACCATTTACAACGCGATGCTCGCGCGAGCGCCAGAGCCCGCCGCTGCCGCAGGCGTTCTGCTAAGCCAGCCCGCGGAATAGAGCTGTGACATAGAAACAGCTGCCCAAATTTTTTGCGCGATCGGCAACTTTCGTTAGGAACGAATCGGCTCAGCTTGAATTACTCTTGCGACAATCCTCATGGGATGAGCCGCACGATGACGCGCAGGCGCTACACAATCCTCTCCCTCTCCCACGCAGCGGAGGCAGCTGGGTTCGCCACTGCGTGTAATCTGGAGCCGGTCGAGCCTGTGCAGCCGGCCACAATGTCGCGACGTCTCGCGGAGAAAGTCTCAGCCCGGGTTGAAGGCCTGCGCAGCGTGCTGGCATCGATCTCGATCCTCTAAGTCGCGAAGTTCGAGCCAGCGGCCGCATAACAGCGGCCGTTTTGGTGCGCGAACTGTTGCGCCAAAGCTGCACCTCATAAGAACCTGAGCTGTTGCGCCATAATCACGGCGCATTTGCCGCCGTTCTGCCGCAATTCGGCAGCCTCCTGTGCCAAAGCGAAGCTTGCGCCGGCGCTTAGCCGCTAACACCACGATAAGAAAATCGCGCCAAGCTTACGCGAATGCGCCCTGTGAACAGGGCGACGGCGAGGGGGCAAGATGCGTGCGAGGCTGTCCTGTCAATGGCTTAGCCGCCAGAGTCACCCCGCGCCCATCTTATCTGCATTTGCCCCCAATCCTCGTCTGGTCCTGTCCGGCCTCGCTGCTCTGACGCTCGCCGGCTGCGCGGCACAGCCGCAACGATATGCCAGCAATATCGATCCGCGCTACGGCGTCGCTCCCAGTCCTCGCATCGTTGCCGAAGGCGATGTCGTTCCGCGGGGCGGCGGCACCTACATGGTGGGCAAGCCCTATACCGTCGGGGGGATCACCTACTATCCGAGCGAGCGGACCTATGCCTCTGTTGGCCTCGCCTCTTACTATGGGACGGCCTTTCACGGCCGCCGTACCGCCAATGGCGAGGTATTCGATCGCGAGTCGGTCTCTGCCGCGCATCCGACAATGCCGCTTCCGAGCTATGCGCGCGTGACCAACCTGCGCACTCGCAGCTCGATCATCGTGCGCGTCAACGACCGGGGTCCCTACCATCCGGGACGGATCATGGATGTGTCGGAGCGGGTCGCCGAAGCCCTCGAATTCAGGCGCAGCGGGACGGCCAAGGTGAAGGTCGAATATATCGGCCGCGCCGGCCTCGGCGGCTCGGACGACCACAAACTGCTTGCAACACTTCGGCGCGACGGCACGCCTGCCGGCTTCAGCCCTGTCCTCGTCGCCGATCGCGGCAAAACTACGCGAACCGCCGACCTGCCGGCGAATGTCGACGTCCCGGAAAGTCGCGAAGAGCAGCTGGCTGAGATCGAGTCACC
>JAXDNH010000100.1:0-4299 GCA_034669525.1 Methylobacteriaceae bacterium
CGAGCCGTCGCTCGCATGCACGCGCGTCATCACCGGCGGCTCGTAGTTCTTCAGCTGGGTATAATCCGGCAGGTCCTGCTGATATTTATAGACGAAGAAAGCGGCGACGCAGGCGCCGATCACGAAGAGGATCGCACCCGTCGCAAAGATGAAGCCGAAAAAGCGGGCAATCAGCCGCATTTCCCAAGAACCTTTCCACTACGGAACCGATGCGTCTGCACGGGAGCCCCGCAGTCGCTTAGTTCAGCCCCCGCCCTATCGCGCGCGCCTGATCACGAGCGACCCCATCTTGCCGGGAGTGGTGGGGTTCTTTTGTGTTGAATTAAGGGCGCCTCCAGCTCCGGCGCCGCACCGGATTCAGTGTGCCGCCGCGGCCCGATCAACCGGCAGAGCGACCTTCGCAACGGCATCGGGCGAAACGGTGGCGGTGTCGATATTCCGTTGCGCAAAGAACGAGTCTATGGAGCCGGCGAGCGTTGCCGCGGCTTTCTCCCGCCATTCCGGCGAGACCAGATTTGCAAGGTCCTTCTCGTTCGAGAGATAGCCCAGTTCGAGCAGGACAGAGGGCACGTCGGGAGCCTTCAGGACCCGGAAGCCGGCCGAGCGCTGCGGATTCTTGTTGAGCTGCGCGGCGCTTTTCCACAATGCAACCAGTGTCCGCGAGAACATGTGGCTGTAAGCGCGTGTCTCACGCCGCGTCAGGTCCTGCAGGATATCGTGCACTTCGGCGACATCCTCGGACACCATGCCCGCGGCGGCATCGGACTGATTCTCTTTGTCGGCGAGACGCGCCGCCTCCGCGTCCGAAGCGCGTTCTGAGACCGTGTAGATAGTCGCGCCCTGGACGTGGCCCTCATACAGCGTGTCGGCGTGGATCGAGACGAAAAGCGCGGCATTGGCATCGCGCGCGATCTGTACCCTCTCGTTGAGAGGGATGAACACGTCCGATCCGCGGGTAAGCACGACCCTGTAGCGGCCCTGCGATTCGAGTTTGGCGGCGAGCGCAGTGGCGAAATCCAGCACGATGTCCTTCTCGATGTCGCCATGCGGGCTAGAGGCGCCGAGGTCGATGCCGCCATGACCTGGATCGAGGACGATCACCGGTTTGTTCGACGGCGCCGGACTGGTCAGAGCGACGGCCTCCGGCTTTTTCGCCGATAATCCGAAGACGTTCGCCGCCGCGGCGGCACTCTCGAAGCTGTGGCGGTCAGTCGCGGCAAGCTCGATGACGAGCTGCGGCGGCAGGGCTTCGGTCGCCGGCTGCGTCTCCGCCCGGATGATTCGCGCCGGGGCGCTGAGATCGATGATGACCCGGGAGTGACCCGGGGCGAACTGGCCGAACCGGTAGGAAAGGGCCAACCCCGAGACGGTCGGCGCATTTCCGCCGCGGCCCCTCCGGCCCGCAGCAGACGGAGGCAGCAATGCCGGGACGTGGAACGCGATCTCCGGGAGATCGACAACAATGCGGTCGGGATTTGCGAGGGGAAAAGCCCGTGCGTCCACTCTCTCGGTGAGATCGAAAATGAGCTTGGTGCTTTGTGCGGTCGCTTCGAGCCGCACCGCCGTCGCCCAGACATTGCTCCGCGACGTTGCGGACACGTTGCTTATCGTGGCGGCACGCGAGGCCGCGCGCGCGCCGACCAAACCGGCGGACTCGGCATTCGCGCCGATGAAGAGGATCGGCAGGGCCACAGCGAGCGCAAGACGAGCCGGCGAGCCGGTCGGCCTCGCACCCAATGCGGCGTCCTCGCCCATCGCCCGATCGCTCTCAAACCCGGCCCGCTGGAATCCCAATTCCCCGCGGCGGCACTATAGACGATGCCCAACGTTCGGTTAATGAAGTGTTGCCGCCCGGCGATCAGTCTTGAATACCTGTGACTGAGCGGCCACATGTCTCGCTTCGAACTTGCCAAATAACGGGCGGACCCGATAGAAGGTTCGGGTTCGAATCCGGGCGGCTTGCCGAGAATGCGTCGCCCACCCCGCGACCGCCATGCTCCCGTAAAGAGTGCTGGCCTTTTCGCGTCCTCCCGGCAGAACGTGACGCCATCCGGGCGTGCTGATTTTCATGAGAGGGTCCGTTGCGGGCCCATGCGAGAGCCAAGGTGGCTGCGAGCGGTACTCGTCAAGCGATTTCCACCCCCGCCCCAATGCAGGCGGCGATCTATCCGGCAGGTCGGACAAGACTTTTCGGTGTGACGCCGCCTCGCTCCGCCCTCACCTCGCCGAACACTCCGGAAAGCTTCTGCACGCCTGCCGCAGCGCGCGGCCGGCGCAACACCCAAATCCAGTTCCAGTCACCCCAATCGCGAACGGTCCGCTACGCCCTCACTCGCACGCCTTCCCCGGCGGGAGAGCGAAGGCGCAACCGCGTTCCCTTAAGAGCTCACAATGACAAACAAAATGCTGATCGACGCCTCCCACCCCGAAGAAACAAGGGTGGTGGTCTTACGCGGTAACCGCGTCGAAGAATTCGACTTCGAATCTGCCAGCCGCAAACCGCTTCGCGGCAACATCTATCTTGCCAAGGTTACGCGGGTCGAGCCGTCGCTGCAGGCCGCCTTCGTCGACTACGGCGGCAACCGGCACGGCTTTCTCGCCTTCTCGGAAATTCACCCAGACTATTATCAAATCCCGGTCGCCGACCGGCAAGCTCTGCTCGAGGAAGAGACCCGCGGCCACGATGAGGAAGACGACCAGCGCCGCGAACGCCGCAGCCGGCGCCATCGCAGCGACCGTTATGAGAAGCGGCAGCGATCATCCGGCGAGTCGATCTCGGAAGACGCGGCCCTCGCAAGCGAACCGTTTCCTGCTGTAACCCCGGACGAAAGCGGGCCGGCCGAGGCGGAAAGCATCGATGAGCATGCGCCGCCCACAGCCGGTATTGACGGCGAGCCCGAATCGCCCGTCGCGCTCGCGAGCGCCCCATTCCCGCTCGAGGGCTCCCCTGTTCTGGAAAATCCGGCTGAGGCACCTGCCAACCGGGGCTCTGCGCCGGCTGAACCATCCGAGAGCGCGGAACCCTCGCCGCCGCCCGTGATCGGCGTTGCTCCCTCTGGCTTGGCGACGATCGAAGCATCCGATGGCGGGCAGACGTCCAATGGCGCTTCTGCGGAGTCGACGAACCGCGGCGAGTCCGAGGACGCCGAAGCTGAAGGCGAGGACGAGGAGCACGTCGAGCAGATCGGCGGCGACGCGATGGAGGAACTGCCGAGCCGCCCGTATCGGTCGCGCCGTCAGTACAAGATCCAGGAAGTCATCAAGCGCCGGCAGGTTCTGCTGGTGCAGGTCGTTAAGGAAGAGCGCGGCAACAAGGGCGCCGCACTGACGACGTATCTCTCGCTCGCCGGCCGCTATTCCGTGCTGATGCCGAACACGGCGCGGGGCGGCGGCATTTCACGCAAGATTACCGATGCCGGCGATCGCAGGCGGCTGAAGGAAATCGTCGAAGATCTCGAAGTGCCGGAGGGCATGGGAATCATCCTGCGCACCGCCGGTGCGGCGCGTACAAAGGGAGAGGTCAAGCGCGATTTCGAATATCTCCTGCGCATGTGGGAGAACGTGCGCGAAATGACGCTGCGCTCGACCGCGCCGACGCTCGTCTATGAAGAAGGCTCGCTGATCAAGCGCGCCATCCGCGATCTCTACGGCAAGGAAATCGACGAAATCGAAGTTGCCGGTGAGGAGGCGCATCGCGAGGCGCGCGACTTCATGCGCATGCTTATGCCGAGCCATGTGAAGCACGTGAAACTCTACGACGATCCGCAGCCGATCTTTGCAGCATCGGGCGTCGAGTCGCAGCTCGATGCGATGTTTTCCAACCATGTAACGCTGCGCTCGGGCGGATATCTCGTGATCAACCAGACCGAGGCACTGGTTGCGATCGACGTGAATTCGGGCCGCTCGACGCGCGAGCACAATATCGAAGACACGGCGGTGCGCACGAACTGCGAAGCGGCGGACGAGATCGCGCGGCAGCTGCGATTACGCGATCTTGCCGGCCTTATCGTCGTCGACTTCATCGACATGGAGGAGAACCGCAACAACCGCACGGTCGAGCGCCGCCTCAAGGAGGCCTTGAAAAACGATCGCGCCCGCATCCAGGTCGGACGCATCTCGCATTTCGGCCTGCTCGAAATGTCGCGGCAGCGCATCAGGACCGGCGTACTCGAAGGGTCGACCGTGCCCTGCCCGCATTGCGCCGGCGCCGGCAGCGTGCGCTCGACCTCATCAATCGCCCTCCATGTTCTGCGCGTCATCGAGGACGCGCTGATCAAGAGTTCGAGCCACAACATCATC
>JAXDNH010000101.1:0-11522 GCA_034669525.1 Methylobacteriaceae bacterium
CGAAAATCGTGACGGAGTGCACCTATCCGCTGACCGGCGCGCGCGTGGTCGATCGGATCTATACCGATCTCGCGATCATCGATGTGCCCGGCGACGGACGGCTGATCGTGCGCGCCATGGTCGACGGCCTGACGCTGCCCGAACTGCAGGGAATGACCGCTGCGCCACTCACCGGACTGGAGTCCTGTCACAGGATCGCGGCGTGAGCATCGGTGCCTCCCGCGCCGACGCTTAGCTCTTATTTCTTCACCAGCGGGCATTCGCTTTCGGCCAGGGGCCGAAACGCCTGCTCCGCCGGAACTTCGCCGAGCGTCTTGTAGAGGTCCCAAGGCTCCTTCGATTCCGCCGGCGTCTTCATCTGCCGTAAGTACATCGAGTGAATCATGCGGCCGTCTTCGCGGATCTTGCCGTCTTTTGCGAAGAAATCGTTGATCGGCGTTTCCTTCATCTTCGCGATGACGGTCTTGGAATCATCCGTTCCCGTTGCATCGATCGCCTTGAGATAATGGGTGACCGCCGAATAAAGGCCCGCCTGGATCATCGTCGGCATGTGCCCGACGCGATCGTTGAACCGCTTTGAGAACGCGCGCGAGGCGTCATCCTGGTCCCAGTACCAGGCATCGGCGACAATGAGCCCCTGCCCGTCTTTGACGCCGATCGCATAAGCATCGGTCACTTCGAGCAGCAGCGCGACCAGCGTCTGCTGCTTGGTGATGCCGAATTCGGCCGCCTGCTTGATCGCGTTCGTCGTATCACCCCCGGCATTGGCCAGGCCGATCACCTTTGCGCCCGAGCCCTGCGCCTGCAGGATGAAAGAGGAGAAATCGGCCGTGTTCAGCGGATGTTTGACGCTGCCGGTCACCTTGCCGCCGTTGCGCTTCAGGAGATCGGCGGCATCACGCTCGAAGGCCAGCCCGAACGCATAATTCGCGGTGAGAAAGAACCAGCTGTCGCCGCCCCGCTGCAGCATCGCGCGCACCGCCACCGCGCTCTGGCCGTACGTGTCGTAGGTCCAGTGAATGCCGTTCGGCGAGCAGGCCTTGCCGGTGAGGTCGGACGTACCGCCGCCGGAGACGAGGAGCACCTTGTTCTTCTCCCGCGTGATGTCCTGAACAGGCAGCGCAATCGACGAGGTCGGCACGTCGACGATGGCATCGACCTTGTCGGTATCGTACCAGGAGCGCGCAATGCTCGTGCCGACATCCGGCTTGTTCTGGTGATCGGCGCCGATGACCTCGATCGGCTTGCCCTTCACCTTGCCGCCGAAATCCTCGACCGCCATCTGCGTCGCGACGAGCGAGCCCTTGCCGGTCGCATCGGCATAGAGGCTCGACATATCGGTGAGCACGCCGATCTTCACGACGTCGTCGGAAATCTGTGCCTGCGCGGACGGCAGGCCGCACGACAACCCGATCGCGAGTGCAATAGCCGTTACCGAAACGCGCATTCGAAATCCTTCCCTGTTCGCCCTTTTGCGGCAATCAGTCCGAAGGGCGGCGTGGAGTCAATCGTAATCTTCGGTTAACGCGCCTGGACGGCGGGCGACCTGGAGCCGCGCTGAAGATGCTTCGTCTAAAATAAGGTCGAAAAGAGCTGGCCGAGGATGTAATGCATTGCGAGCCTGCTTATGTAGGGGGTCAGCGCGCGTGTGATTCACCGGGTGCAAACAATGTCTGCCGTCGAAAGGATATTCGCTTGATCGGCAACTCGATCCTGTCAGCCATCTTTTTATGCTTGCTGCTTGTGGCGATAAGCGGAGCCATACTCGAATCAATAGCTTTCTAGCGAGGGATAAGGCAGATAGACTCGCGCGGCGGGAAAAGACCCTACGGACGCATCCATCGGATGGACACGCGAGCCGGGAGCGAATACTCGGCAAAGGATCAACGATGACTATACGCCATAATTTTGTCTCGGGCCAAAGCGTTCGCCTTGCGAATGGATCTCGCTTCACGCTCGCAGCGGCGGGCGATTATAAAATCACGCGGCTCCTCCCTGAAAGGGCAGGCGAACTGCAGTACCGCGTGAGGAGTGACAAGGAGGCCTACGAGCGCGTAGTCGGCGAGAACGAAATTGAAGCACAAACAGGCCAAGGAGCATTCAAGACCAATCCGCCCAACGAGTAGCTTGGGTAATAGATGAAACTTTTTTGCTTCGCTGGAGCGCACGACAGTAACTAGGCCATCGTAATCGGAGGAACGGCTTCCCATATACCCGAGATGACGACGAACCTCGCCGCTCACTCCACCCATTCCCCCACAGCAGCAGCCATCGGGCGCTGGGATTCGGACGGCGGCGCAGCCGATTTCTTGCGAGGCAAGGCGGAGGCCGCTCCCGCAACCTCTCCATCTGCAGGGCTGCGAGAGGCGTCCTCACGATTGAAAGCCTACGATCCCCCGCTCGAAGAGGGGGTCGTGGGATTTATAGGCGCGGACGAAGCCGCGCTGTGGCAGGATGTCAATCTGGACGATTTCATGGGTACCACGCACGTTGGGCGTGGCGTCTATCATGTTTCCCTATTGCACAACGATGAAGGAGAGGAAGACGGCGTGCAGCTCCGCAGGAGGGACGTGCCCGGCCGAATGATCTCGCTCTCACAAGATCAATACATGATGCTTGCGAATATGCCGTTCTTCGAGAAGCGGTAGACGCCGGCTCTTCAAGAGCTGCGCCAAGGGCGCTTTGCCCCAAAACGCCCGTGTCGCCATGTCAGGTCAAAGCCTGAGCATCGTGTCGAGCTCGGCCTCGAGCGACGCTTTGGTGAGCAATTTCCGATTGCCGGTTTGCCCAATGTGCCACTCCAGTTTTTCCGTGACGGGGTCCTTCAGGCGATATAATTGAGCCTTGTGGCTGGGCCTGTCGGTCCGGAACATGTCGACCACACCGGAGGATGCCAGCCTGGCCGACGCCGCGGGATTGAGCGCGACGGCAACCGGGTGATCCTCTTCGTTTCCGGGCGCAAAGATCAAGAGACCATCAATTTCATAATCACCACCGAGATGGTCTTCACGCACCCGCACGGTTTTGGATGCGAATCCGAGAACCTTGTGTTCGGCGAGAAATTCTTTGACCTGCGCGTATAAAGCCTCGATCACCGCCACCCACTCCGCGAGCTTTTCGGGGGCTTCTTCTCTTTTCCTGCGCTCGCGATCGGCGCCCTTCTGCATCTCGTCCAGAGTCTCTTTCAGTCCCAAACGGTATCCCTTTCATCAGGCTGGCGGGTGCGCGCGAGCCTAACCGACAACAGGAAGGTCTACAACGGGAGGATTGCCAGGTAGGTGCCGAGTTTCGGCTAAAACCGGACTGCGCCACTCGCACCGACGCCGCTATACCTTCCGTTCTACGCGCAACCGCCGCGAAGCGCTAAGCATCGGCATTCCCGCCCGGCGCGGGACCGGTAGCCCCAAGATTTGAATCCTGACGTCGACGAAACTCTACCCTTTAAAGATGCAAAAATATCACATACCCGTATTTTCTGGTTGTAGCACTTGGATTTTCGGCCGAACTCCGGTCCCGGTTGTTGATTCGCGCGGTGCACGCAACTACCCATAAGTTGCGGCATTCGTACGTAACAGGAGTAGAGTAAATGCTGAAGCCTGTAACTGCGTTACTTGGTGCACTTATCGCGGCGTGGGTCCTCGTCGGCTCCGCGACCGAGGCAAGCGCCGGCTACGGCTACCGACATCATGGTTGTTGTGGCGGAGGACCTATCCGCCCGACATACACGTATAAGACCCACAAGGTGTATAAGCACTTCACGCGCTATCATGATGTCTGGCGCACGAAGTACGTCAACCGCATTCACAAATACGTGCATGTGACCCGGATCCAGCCGATCTACAACATCCACGTCGTGAAACGCATCCACCATCGCGTCGTCGCCCACGTGCGCCCTGTGCATGTGTGGAAGAAGGTGTGGCTGGCGCCCAAGAAGTACTATTCCTACAGCGTCAAGAACATCGGCTGCCGTTGCTCGTACCACCATTATTGATGGCGCAGGCACGTCTCTGAACGGCATGCGGCAGCACAAAGCTGCCGCATGCTTTTTCTCGCCAGCACGTTTAAATGCGTCGCTCGCCTAGTCGCGAAAGGCAGTCTTTGGCGAAGGTTTCAGACACTCGCTGGGGCAAACCGGCGCCCGGCCAAGGATTTTTTGCAGCGAGGATTGCGGCTTGGCTTCACAAAACTGCCGGATGTAGGTTTTGTCTTCGGTGCCGAAATTCGGAATCCTGCAGGACGACGCCATCACGCTTTCAGCGCGCCCCCACAGCTCCGACATGGTTTTTGCGACCTGCGGCTTCAGCAAACCGCTCCAGGTCGCCGGCTCGCTTTCCTCCGCCGTTTCCGCATAGAGCGCGACGAAGGCCATCAGAGCCGCTAGCCCGTCGCGATTGTCGGCCTGTTCCTCGCCGCGACGCAAACCATTCAAATTGATCGCCGCGTTGAGGTCGTGCGTATAGGCGTTGAGCTCATCGAGCAGATACAGGAAATCCGTCGCCGAGCTGGCGCTGCCCCGCCGCAGGTAGGTCGACACAAAGTCGCTCGCCTTGAACTTTCCGGCGATGCGCGAAGGTGCAAAAAAATCGGACACTTCGTGCGGCCGCTTGATCTCGCCGCCATTGACCAGCGGAAACGCATCGCTGTCGGCCGTAATGAAGTGCACGGATTCGTGCACCGCCGTCGCCAAACCGGTCTGCACGTCGTCGCAGCTGATCCAATTGAGAAAGAATTTCTTGTCCTTGATCTCCTGATAAACGGCGAAACCGTCAGGCGCGGAGGCGCGTAACTTTTCGATCGCGCTTTGCCGGCAGTCGCCGCTTCTTGTGTGGCTGACGGACGAGGGCCCCGGCGCATCTTGAGCCGACAATAGAACGGGAAAGCGGGCCCGCGGGCGAAAGCGGGCGACATCGCCGCTTTCCTGGGTCACCGACGGTCTGTTCGTCGCCTGGGCCTGCGCCGCAGACGTCAGGCCGGGCACGAGCGGCAAGCAGGCGAGCGCGGCGAAGGACGCCGCGAAGGAGATATATCGCAAGAGCTGACGCATGATCGCCCCTCACCTCTAGGTGTCCCTGGCGATAGAATCGGCTCAAATGGTTAATTCCTGGTTGCATATGGATCATAAGGAGGCACGGGCGCCCATCCCGCTCTTTTGCTTACAGCTCCGCATCCGGCGTAGATCAAAGTGCTATGGTTGAGCGACGCTCCAGACGAGCGCGATGACAAATCGCCGGGTGCCGCAATGCCTATCACAATCGAAAAATCCGGCGCGGTTTGGACCGTGATCCTGTCGCGGCCGGAAGCGCGCAACGCCGTCAATCCGGAGACGGCGATCGAACTTTACGAGACGTTCCTCGCCTTCGATCGCGACGCAACCGCGTCCGTTGCCGTCTTTACCGGCGACAAGCAAGTCTTCTGCGCCGGCTTCGATCTCAAAGTCGCGGCGAAGGGAAGCGAGCAACAAAATTTAAGTGAGCCCGATTTCCCCGACCCTGACGACGGCCGACCTTCACGCGGTCCGATGGGCCCGACGCGGCTCGAGCTGACAAAACCCGTCATCGCCGCGGTCGAGGGGCCGGCGGTTGCCGGCGGCATGGAGCTCGCGCTCTGGTGCGACATGCGGGTGATGGCGACAAGCGCCTATATGGGCGTCTATTGCCGGCGCTGGGGCGTGCCCTTGATCGACGGCGGCACGGTGCGCCTGCCGCGCCTCGTCGGCGAGGGCCGCGCCCGCGACATCATCCTCACCGGGCGCAAGGTGACGGCGGACGAGTGCCACCGCATCGGATTATGCGAGCGGCTGGCGCCGGACGGGCAAGCGCGCCGCGTCGCGGAGGATCTCGCACAGGAGTTGGCGCGGCTGCCGCAAATATGCCTGCGCGCCGACCGCCGCTCTATTCAGCTGCAGGAAGGCAAGAGCGAACGCGAGGCGCTAAAACTCGAATACGAGAACGGTGTGGGCGTCGTCGCGCTCGAGGGCGCCGCGGGCGCTGCGCGCTTTGCCGCCGGTGCCGGCCGGCACGGCGCGAAGGCGGAGTGATCTGAACGGCATCACCGTTGGAGATGCGCCTTTCTTCTATGCGAGCGTGAAGAAGCGCCTTTCTTTTATAATTGTTCCCAATTCCTCGCGATGAATACGGCAAGCTCCTTGAAAGGAACACCTCGGTCGTTCATCTCCGCGATAGTTCCGATCGTCTCAAACTTAATTTCTGCCAGCGTCTCCAATTGTCCGAGCACGGTTGGCGGAGCGGTTTCTCCATCATCATACAGAAGGAAGCCCCGCGGCATGCGTTCTTCGCCATCTTCCACCGGAAAGTCGCTGTAATATCCCAGTCCGGAAATGTCCGCCAAGACACCCAGCGGGTCGTAGCCGATGCCGTCGCGAAGGCAGTGTCTCGTTTGCGAGTACCGGCCGCTTAAAAGGGCACGAACCCAGCGTTTCGCCCATTCCTTCTGCATGAGAAAGCCTGCCCGATGCCTTAGGGTCGCGTATCTTGTTTCGCGACCGCACTGGGCTTGAACAACTTTGTGTCTGCCCGCGACGGCTTTTCCGGCACCGTTTGCCATTTGACGCCCGGGGGCGGCTCCCACGCGAGGTCGTTCTCATCAATGACCTTGACTGCGCGAGGCTTGACCTCGCCAGGCTTGACCTCGCCAGACTTGACCTCGCCAGACTTGACCTCGCCGGGCTTGGGAACGTGTATGCCCTTACGCTCGCAGCTTAGTTGGCACCAGTGGCGATAGCCCCGCGAGTCGAGGTACTCGTAGGCACGCGCGCAGGTTCCGGTGCCGACGAGACAAGCGGCCATCGCCGCAGCTCGAAGCTTCATTGATTTCTCCGTGAATGGACGCAGGCCGCCCAACTTGCGGCGCCCCAGCATCGTTGCGGATAAAGAGACCTCCCGCCGGGCCGCCGGCGGAAGGGTCAACATTACGCCGCTGCCCGAATTAAGCCCCGCAGCTCCGGAAGCTCCCGAAACCTTCCCTCAAGCGCACCGGCGAGGGTTTCCAATTTTTCGTGAGCGTCTGATCGCGCGAGTTCCAACTCCTTGGCGCGGCGAGCAACTGCGGCAGCCAATTTCTCGGCTCGAGCAGAACGCTCCCGCTCGAAGGCGAGGGCTTGCTCCACCTCGCTGATCCGCTGGGTGGCATCCCTAAGCTGAGCACCGGTTTCCGCTTGCTTGCTTTCGACCTGCTGGACCTGGGTCTCCAGTTCATGAATTCGCTCGAGGCAGGTTTCTATAAACTGCCCCGTGCCCTCAATGCGCGCTAAGGGAGCCGAGATGTCGAAAGGTGATTCGGCCGGGGAGGACGCGGGTTGTCCCGCCGGGTCCGGCATCTTTGCTGATTGCAGTATTTCCTCACGTACGGAGCGGGGCGTTTCCGCAAGAACGTGCACGGTCTTATCCGATTCTTTACTCATGAAACTCAACCCACTACTAAGCCGCCACATCTAATCTTGAAAAACTCTTGGAATCGGGCGCAATTGTGAACCCTTCATTATGATTTCAAGGAAGCTTAACTGTATTTTGCACGCCCTCTTTGGTTGTCCGCGCCTTGCTTTCGCTGTCGGGCGCATAGGGCGTCAGCCGAGACCGCAGGAGTCGGAGCGCTTGCAAGGACTTGCTGACGCGGTCTTCGGCCTCTGCGGCGTCGCTTTCGGCGCGGTCGGCATTCTTCTCGGCTGACTTGGCGCGCTCTTCAAGCCTGGTGTACTGCCCAGCAAATTGCTGCTTTAACCGATCAATATTTTCTTTGGCGCTCCGCTCTCGCTCCTCCGCCAGGCGGAGCGCGTAGCGCATTTCCTCAAGGAGGTCATGCTCTGGATCGGGCGGATCCGCGGGAGCTTCGGGCATAACGAGGGTACGCAACCTACGCTGTTAGCACTCGGGCACGGAAGACGCACCGGCTTCAGACCTGCTCATTCAATAACTGTGTTTCAATAAGAAACACACATTAACGCTAATTTAACCAATTCTGCGCTCCCTTGAGAACGGCAGCTCGGGGGATTCGCATGCACCGGCATTCAGCATGGACCGTTCTAGGAGTCGATCCAGCGACTCAGCGAGCTGCTGAAGAGCTCGCCGCGCAGGCGGGCATGAGCGTCGGTCGCTTGCTTCAGCTGCTTCTGGCTGAACACGCCTCTTCTCAATGCTTACGCCAAGAAAGCAGCGCTCTTCGCCAGCGCTTGGTTCCCCTCTTCCAGGACATCGTTGATGCGATAGGAACCGCAGCTAAAGTTTTGGCGGACGGCCAGGCGCCAACCTCCCCCGGCTCGGCCGAGCCGCTACGCGAGGAACGAGAAAGCGACGCGCCCAGTTTTCAAGAGATTCAGGACTGGCTTCGAAGAGTGGACGCCAAGAAAGCGGATACGAGGGCCGAGTCCAAGGTGGCAGAATTCGGCCGAGCACTCCTGCGGCGCGCTGGATAATTCTACAGCATGTGGCTGCAGCGGTGTCACTTGGCAGTTACAGCTTGAATTTTGGGCGTTGCGATTTTGTGACATGCGTCTAATTTCCGTGGGATTGCCCGATATTTTGCTATGCTCCGCTTAAGTATTTAGTAAGGTGCACACGGTCGACGAGAGTTTTCAACTCACTGAAATAACGGCACTTTGGGGCGAATCGATGGGTGCAAAGGTCATGAAGCCGGCTGATGCCCACCCTGTCCCGGAGGCTCTTCGAAACCTGCACCAAACAATGCTGTCTGAGCTAAACCGCCATCTGAGTGCGGGCGCAGAGGGTGGAGGCGCGCAAAACGGAGCAGCCGCGCAACCAGGCGATATTTCAAACTACATCGGGCGGATACAGAAAGCCGGCAATCTTCTCCACACGAGCGCGAGGCGGATCCGGGAGCTGGAGGACGCGCTCTACAATGCGCAGAGCAAGCATTCGGAAGTGTCCGCGCAATTGCAGCATGCGAATGCGCGCTGTGTGGAACTCGAACAGGCTGTCGCAGTCGAAACGCAGCGCGCCCTCGAGGCAGAAGCTCGCGCGGACGCAGCCGAGAAATTAACAGGCCAACTTCAGACGGCGCTTGCAAGCGCGAGCGGCGATCTGGATGCATTGACCACCAGCATAGAAAGCGCGTTCGGCGGTGTCGGGGAAGTTATACCCCCGGCACGGAATGCCGCTTGATCGCCGCGTCTACGTGAGCCCTGAAGCGCATGACCCTGCGGTCCAAAATGCGACGAATGGTGGGCCTCAACGGTATGCAATTGCACGAGCCTTCTGCGACGCCGCCGGCAAGACGTCAGGGGCTGACGCATAGTGGCGAATCCGCTCCTCGACCGATCGATCTCAGATTAGCTCTCGATCTGATAGAACGTGCCGCTGGGGAGATCGGATCCGTACGAGAGCAGGCGGAGGCACAGCGTAATGTGAACTCGGTGCTGATTGCCGCCCGCCAGCAGGTTGCTGCAGCGGGACTGCTGGTCGCTAATCTTCAGCAGCGGTTGCGCGAGAGCGAAGAAAAGGCGGAGCGGCTGGCTGACGAATTGGAACATGCTGAGGGCCGGGCGGCCAGAGCCGCGCGCGCGGAGGCGCAGCTGGCCGAGCTTCAACTCGCGATCTCCCATGGTCTCTCGGACGGTTTGCTCGGGGCCCGCTCACCTACCGGCCCCAAACCGATCTCAGTCCGGTCATCAAATCGCGCGCATCTGACATCAGACGGCTTTGGCTGGGAGCGGGAATAATGACAACTGCATCATTTCTATCCAGGTTGGGCCTTGCCCGGCCTGCGCCCGAAGCACCAGCGCCCTCACCGCAACAGCCCGCGCCCTCACCGCAACCGATTGCCCATCAGGAGGGGTCACAGTTCGACCGTATGGGTCGGCTCGGTGAGAAGGTGGGCGAGCAAATGGCCTACCTCGCCAGTCGTCTCAACGAGATGCAAAGCCTGCGCGATGACTTCGCCTCGCTCGTGCAGCCGATTTCGAGCTTCGTGCGAACGCATGAGGAAGCGCAAACCCGTGTCCTCGAGCTGGAAGCACTGCTCGAGAAGGAGCGTGGCGATCTCAAGGGGCTGCGCCGGGAACTGGCGGACGAAAGGAGCTTGTCGGCGAGGGCCCGCGGCGATCTCGCGGCAGCGCTAAAGCAGCTCGGCAGCTTGGAAGAAGCGGCGAGCTCAACCGAAGAGCGTATCCGAACGCTTCAGGACGCGCTCGATGAGAGTCGTTCGCAAGCGGCCTTTGTCGCCCAGCAGCTCGCGGCACAGTCCGATCGAAATGAAACCCTGACCCAGCTTGTGGATAGTCACGGAAGCGCCTTGGCGACAGCCGAGCAGAAGCTCGCCGTGGAACAGGCGAGAGCCTCCGACCTTGCCGACACAAAAGAAACACTAGCGGCTGAACTGGACCGCCTTCAGGATGTGGTGGAGAAGCTTTCGCCACAAGTGCTGTCCTCGCGCCGTCGGATTGCCGACCTCGAAGCGCAGGTCAACGACGCGAGCCTCGTCATCGGCAGCTTGGAAAGCAGGCTGTCGAGCGAGCGCGACCTCAGATCCGCCCTCGAGCAGACGCGCGCGCAAGACATAGCCGCTTGGGACAATGAACGCGGCACGCTCGCCCGCCAGCTCGAGAGCCTGAACACCCGCCACGCCACCACGCTTAAATTACTGGAACAGGCCCGGCAGTTCGGCCGCGAAAAAAGCGAAGAGATGCTTCGCGCCGATAAACTTGCCAAGGAAGCAGCCGAAGCAAGGGCCGCGGCAGAGCGTCGTCTCGTCCTCGCACAGGACGAGGCGCGCCATTCCAAGACCGAGTTCACGACGGCTGAAGGAAAGCTCCGCGACGTCGCTGCGCGATGCGACATGCTGGAGCGTGCGATGGTCGCCAAAGATGCCCAGATCGAACAAGCCAATTCGCGAGCAGCGGCGCTTTCCGAGCAGATTGCGGCCATAACAGCGCGCACCGAGCAGGAGCACGCGACGCTTGAGAATGCCAATCGTAAGCTGATCGAACAGCTGCAAAACGAAAAGGCGGAGCGCGCGCTCGTGCAAGGCGCGCTCAGCATTGCTCGCTCCAGCCGCGAGAAGCTTCTCGACCAGATATCTGCGCTGAAAAAGAACAGGGGAAACTTCAACCCGGAACTTCCTGCAGTTTCGGGCGCGATGGACGAGCGCAACCTCGCCGAAGCCGCTCCGGAAAGCGGCGACCCCGAAAGCAATGTCAGGATGCTAAAGGCATCGGCGGAGCGCTAAGCACCCTTGTACCGTGTGAAGTTTCTCGATTTGGAGCGTGTCGGTAATGGAAACTCAAAAGCTAGGTGGAGAGGGCTTTCGTCCTGAAAAGCCGAGTTCCGAGGCGAGCACAGAAGCGGAGAAGGTGCTTCGATTGGTTCTGTCGGGAGCCGGCGGCGGCGCGGCCAACGGCGATTCCGGTCGCGAAGAAAAGCCCCTCCAGAAGCGCGATTGGTCGTCGGCGATCGATCTGGTCAACGAAGCCTGTGAAGCGGTGCGGCTCGCCGAGGAGCGTGCTTCGACCGCGGAGCGCTACTCCCAGCAGCTCAACCAATATTACGCGGAGC
>JAXDNH010000102.1:0-3366 GCA_034669525.1 Methylobacteriaceae bacterium
GCCGCCATCCACTTCATGGAGAGCTAGCCAGCTCCGGGCGCTTAACGGCCGATCTACCTCCACTCGACCCACGCGCCATGCGAGTCGGATTGCCCGATGATGCGCTCCTCGCCGCCTGGCCAGAGCGTCAGGCGCACGGTCGCGGGCTGATCCGGCTTCTCGTGCTCCATCGAAAAACGCGCGAGCGGCGCCTCCTCCGTGGCGTGCGCGCCGGCCGCCGCGAGCGTCTCCTTGATCGCAGCGCGCGTTTCGGGCGTCGCGTATTGCAGCACGATCGTGTGGAAGACGACACGCGCGACACCGTCATGGGCTTTCCGCGCGAGGCAGGACGCGAGGAACTTCGCGGCATCCTGTTTGACGATTTCGACGGGGTGTTTGGCGGCGATATCGAGCGCCGCATCGAGCCTCTGCAACCTATCCGCCTGGTCCGGCCAGACATAAGCGATGAGCCGGCGGCGATCGTCTTCGCGGGCGGCGCTCAGCGGATCCTGATCATTGCCGAGCCGCGCCGCGATTTTCAGGGGCGCATCGAGCGGCGGGCTTCGTCCGCGCCACTCCGTCTTGATGCGGACGGCGGAGTGCGCATCGCCCCAGAGGCGGCCGCCGCCGAGATCATAGCCGAAACGATCGAAATTGAGATTGAGCCCGGCGCTGGCGCCGATCTCGATCAGCGACAGCGGCAGGCGCCAGCGCGCGGCGACCAGCAGGAGGCCACCGAGCAAAACGCCGGTGCGTGAAACTTCGTTTGTCTGCGGCGGCGTGTCGAGAAAGCGTGTGAGCTTTTCGTCATGGGCGGCAATGGTGGCGCGGACTGCCTCCCAAAGCTTATCCGCCTCCGGCATCGGATGCGGCGGATAAACTTTGGCCAAGCCCGACTTCGGCTCGCAGCGCACGTGATAGTGCAGGGCGCCGCAGCAGCGCAGCGCGACGAGATCACCGCGGAGCGTCTCGAGCGGCCAACTCAACAACCGGTGACCAAACCCACTCGCGCCCTCCAGCCGATCTGCCAGAGTGCGGCAGATGAGGGCGGTAAAGGGCGAGCCGAGCTTGTCGCACCATTCCGCCTGCAGGCGGAAGGCGTCACGGCGCTCGATGTCCGGCTCAGGCTTTGTCATGCGAATCCTACATAGCTGGGAGTTAGCAATCTTGCCGCACCTACTCCCGTTACGGCCCCGCGACAATATGCGGTCACGCGCTCAGCGCATGGGTGCTTCGCACATGCGAAGGGTGCTCCCGCACTGCAATAGGACCATCTTCACTCGCGATCCGTTAACACCAAAGGAGACGATCATGAAGCTTCCCCTCGCCCTTACCCTCGCCACCTTCCTCGGCCTCGGCCTCCTGTCCACCAGCTTTGCGGCCTTCGCGCAGGACGCCTACGGCGGCATCAACAGTTCGAACAGCGGCTACGGCCAGTACCAGGGCCGCTATACCCGCTGATCCAACGATAGCCGCTGCGGCGGCTTGACGAAGCGGCGCGCGTCCCCGCATATCGCGGCATGGCGCGCGCCGCTCATCATTGTCCGACGGCAACAAAGATCGGCTAGTTTCAAGCCGGCTCGGGCCGTCGATTCCTCAAAACGACTGAAGGGATTCTCCGGCCGGTGCGGCACAAGGGGAATTCATGTCGTCACCGCCGGAACTGCGGCTCTACAACACGCTGACGCGCAAAAAGGCGCGGTTCGAGCCGATCGACCCGCGGAACGTGCGCGTCTATGCCTGCGGCCCGACCGTCTACGATCACCTGCATATCGGCAACGGCCGCATGCTCGTCGTCTTCGACGTGCTGTTCCGGGTCTTGCGCCATCTCTATGGGGCGGACCACGTCACCTATGTCCGCAACATCACTGACGTCGACGACAAGATAAACGAGCGCGCCGCTGAGCGAGGCATCGGCATTCGCGCCCTGACGGATGAAATGATCGCGGTGTTCCAGGCCGACGCAAAAGCACTCGGCTGCCTCGAGCCTACGCTTGAGCCGCGCGCTACCGATCATATCGGCCCGATGCTGGAGATCGTCGGCAAGCTGATCGAGCGCGGCCACGCCTATGCGGCGGAACGCCACGTGCTGTTCGATGTTCCCTCTGACCCCGATTACGGCAAGCTGTCCCGCCGCCCGCTCCACGAGATGATCGCCGGCGCGCGCGTCGAGGTCGCGCCGTACAAGCGCTCGCCGACCGATTTTGTGTTGTGGAAACCGTCGGGCCCGGGCGAGCCTGCGTGGGATTCTCCGTGGGGCAGGGGCCGTCCCGGCTGGCATCTCGAATGCTCGGCAATGAGCTGGAAGCATCTCGGCGAAATCTTCGACATTCACGGCGGCGGCATCGATCTCGTTTTTCCCCATCACGAGAACGAGATCGCGCAAACCTGCTCGGCCTTCGGCCATGACGTGATGGCGAACTATTGGATGCATAACGGCCATCTGCAGGTCGAAGGCGAAAAAATGTCGAAATCGCTCGGCAATTTCGTGACCATTCACGAATTGCTGCACACGGACAAATTCGGCGGCCGCTCGTGGCCGGGCGAAGTGCTGCGGCTCGCCTTGTTGCGCACGCATTACCGCCAGCCGATCGATTTTACGGTGAAGGCGCTGGAGGAGGCGGAACGAATTCTGGATGAATGGTATCGCCAAGTTATTGCGAGCTTACGGCACGAAAAGCCGGAGGGTGAACTCGATGTTACTTACCTCGACACGCTTGCCGACGATTTCAACACCCCGGCTGCCGTGGCGCGGCTTCATTGGCTCTACGACTACGCCAGAACAGTTGGAGGTTCCGTCCAACTTGAACGCAAATACAAATTTCGAGATTCGGCAAGAGCTATTGGTCTGCTTCGTGAAACAGCTGATGCGTGGTTTGCATCAAGGATGGTGAATATAGATGAGGAAGACATCAAGAGCGCGATAGAGGAGCGCCTCGCCGCCCGCGCCGCAAAAAACTGGCAAGAATCCGATCGCATTCGCGACGAACTCGCCGCCATGGGCATCGCGCTCAAGGACAACAAAGACGGAACGACGACCTGGGAAGTGAAGCGGTGACTCGCCGCCGTCATTGCGAGGAGCGTGAGCGACGAAGCAATCCAGGGGCCGCAACACGAATGGCGATTGCTCGCGTCGCCGGCAATGACGCGATTGTCATCGCGAGGGGCGCAGGGATTAATTAATTCAGGCGTCGTGCGGTTGCCCTGGATTGCTTCGCTTGCGCTCGCAATGACGGTGGCGGGTCTCGCTGGGGAAAAGGACTCTTGACTCTTCTTGATTATTTTCCTACATTCCCGGCCGTCCCCGCCCCCAAGAGGGCGTCTCATGAGCGGTCTTGAACGCGGCGGGGAACGGCGCCCGCGCGCAAGGCTAACCTAACCTCGCGC
>JAXDNH010000103.1:0-9516 GCA_034669525.1 Methylobacteriaceae bacterium
TCGGTTCGGTGTCGATGATCTTCTGGTCGTTGATCCTCATCGTCTCGATCAAATACGCGATCCTCATTCTCTGGGCCGACAATCGCGGTGAAGGCGGCATCGTCGCAATGCTGGCGCTGCTCGGCGCAAGGCACGCGCGTCGGCGCTCATGGCGCGCGATGCTTCTCATCGTCGGGCTTGTCGGAGCCGCGTTGCTGTACGGCGACGGCGCGATTACGCCGGCAATCTCCGTGTTGAGCGCCATCGAAGGGGTGAAGGTCGACGCGCCGCAGCTTGCGCCATACGTGGTGCCGATCACGATCGTCGTGCTTATCGGCCTGTTCGCGGTTCAGCGCAGCGGCACGGGATTCATCGGCCGGATTTTCGGGCCGGTAATGCTGCTCTGGTTCCTGGCGCTTGCGGTGCTCGGCGTCAAAGGCATTTTGGAAGCGCCGCAAATCCTTGCCGCGCTCAATCCGTTCGCCGCTTTCCAATATGTGTTGTCGAAGGGACTGCCCCAGGGGCTCCATATCGGATTCCTTATGCTTGGGGCGGCGTTCCTCTCCGTCACCGGCGGCGAGGCAATGTATGCCGATCTCGGTCATTTTGGCCGGATCCCGATCCGCATCGCATGGTTCGCCGTCGTTCTGCCGACACTGACATTGAACTATTTCGGGCAAGGCGCGCTGCTGCTCACCAACCCAAGCACAATCGACAATCCGTTCTACCAGCTTGCGCCGGATTGGGCGCATTACCCCCTTGTCGTATTCGCGACGCTGGCGACGGTCATTGCCTCGCAGGCGATCATCTCGGGCGCCTATTCCTTGACCCAGCAGGCGATGCAGCTCGATTTCCTCCCGCGCATGCAGGTCAGGCACACGGCAAGCTCCTCGATCGGACAGATTTATATGCCGACGGTGAACTGGCTGCTTGCGATTGCCACGATCGCAGCCGTGCTTGCCTTCCAGTCCTCAGATGCGCTCGCCGGCGCCTATGGGATCGCGGTGTCGCTCTTAATGGCGATCACGACCTTGCTGGCCGCGCTTGTCGCGCTGCAATGGGGGTACAATCCGGTCCTTGTTGTTGCGGTCAACGGGTTCTTCCTCTTAGTCGATCTCGTCTTCTTCTCGGCCAATTCGCTGAAGCTTTTTGAAGGCGGCTGGTTCCCGCTGCTGATCGCCTTCGTCATGGCGTTCATCATGCTGACATGGCGTCGCGGTCAGTTGTTGCTCGAGAAGGTTCGCGCGGGAATGCGCCAGCCGGAGCAAAAGCTGCTCGAGAAGCTCAAGACTCATCCGCCGGTGCGGCTGCCGGGAACCGCGGTCTTCCTGAGTTCGGCGCGAAACGGTGTGCCGTTGCCGCTTTCCAATTTCCTCCGTCACAATCACGCCCTGCACGAACGCGTGTTTCTGTTGACGGTGGAGTTCACGGAAACGCCGCACGTTCCCAGGGAAAAGCGCGTCGAAATGATTCACATCGTCGACGGAATGACGCGCATCATTCTGCATTACGGGTTCACCGAGCATCCGAACGTTCCCGAAGCGATTGCGCTTGCCATCCGGCAGGGCAAGCTCAGCACGGACTTGAAACTCTACGAGTTCTCCTACTACATCGGACGCGAGACGGTGATCCCGACGCCACGCGAGCGCGGCTTACCGCGCTGGCGCGAAGCGCTCTTCGCTTTCATTCAACGCAATTCCGAGCGCTCGGCCGCTTATTTCTCCATTCCGCCGCTCCTCGTCGTCGAGTTGGGTGCCGAGATCGAGATTTAGCGCGAACGTCTTAAATCACTGCCGGCTTGAAGAACTAAGTGCCGCGATGCGATCGAGCCGGTACACCTTGCGGGCGTTCGTCTCGAAATCTTGCGGCGGGTCTCCTCAGGCAAGCGGGCCGCATCGTCCGTGATCCAGTCGCGGCGTGTCAGCATGAGGCATCTTTCTTTATGGCGCGATTGCCATCTCGACTTCGCGGCCGCGCCCGATGCGCCGCATCACGTCGGCGAGATTTGGCTGCAGGGCGAGCAGGCGGCCGTGCATCTTGCGGGCGGCGTGGGTGAGCCGGCCGCCGCGCGACAGCATCTCGTCGGCGAAAGCGATCATGCGCGAATTCGGCCATGCCTTGGGACGGATCGTCGTCAGCCGCTCGGCGATCGCCTCCTCATCCTGCTCGGGATGGGCCTGCGCAAGCAGCATCGCCATCGCCGCGGTCGAGCGCGAAATCCCCATATGGCAATGAATGAGCAGGTGGCGCTCGCCGCTATAGGTCTCCTGGGCTTCGAGCTCTTTGCCGAACTTTAATATCGTTTCGACGTCCTCGGCGTCCGGCGCGATCATCCCGAGTTGCGGCTCGAGAATGTCGTGGAAGCGCAACGTGACGCGATGATGCTCATTGTAGGCGTCGAACGCGCTCGGCTCCGGCGTGCCGGGATCGAGAAGCGACAGCACCTCCGTCACGCGGCGCTCGCGATGCGTCTCGAGTTCTTCGAGACCGCAGATGGTGAGAAGCGAGAAGGCCGCGGGTTTCATCGCTTCGTTCTCTAGCAGATGAACCCTCGCGGCACATCCCGCATCAGTTCTTCTTTGCCGCGGTTTCGGGTGCGGGCTCCTTCGGAGGCACTGGCGGTGACGGTGCAACGTCCCACTGGCACATTGTGTAGCCGCCCCGCCGCTCCTGCAGGTCCACGTGCAGATGCGTCTTGTGCGAGGCGTCCGCTCCCGGACCAAGGACGGTCGTGAAGCGCGTGCAGGCGCTGGCGCGAATCTTTTCGAAAAGCTGCACGTTCTTCTGCTCTTGCACGCTCATGATGCTTCCATCGGCGAGCTTCAACGCGCTTATGTCAAAGGCGTTGCCGATGGCGTGCTCACTGAGCCTCTCCCCCGCGATACCGTTGCGGCCCCGGCATTCATAAGCGCCAACACCGCTGAGTGCCGCGAGCGGCGAACCCGCTGTCGCGACGATCGGCGCCACGTCCTCGACGATCCACGCGGCGACCGCGCCGGCGAGACGGCAGCGCATCGCGACGGGCGGCTCCAGCCTGATCTGCCGCTTGTCGGCAAGAACGATCGCTTTCAGCGTGAGCGGATGCTCGATCCCGCAAAGATCCGCATGGACCGCCGGTGTCGCCTCCGCGATGACGTTTCCGCCGGCGAGAACCGCCGCGCAAGTTTCGGAATCATCACCTCCCGGGCGGGCGGGAGGCGCCTCAACGCGTGACGGCGCGGGCGCCGGCCGCGGCGCTACTTTGGGCGCGGCGAGTTCCGGCGGCCGGCGCGGCGGCAGAGGAACTTGGTAGGTGCGCGCCGCTGTGTAGGTGCGCGCCGTGGTAGGCCAGGCGCCAAGCGCGGCCGTCGCAATGACAAGGCCGCCCGCGAGAGACCGCTTCACCACGGAACGGAAATTCATGCGCCTGACGAAGCCAGGGAGCGGACCGCCGCAACCGGCTCCTGCTCTGAGGCTTCCGCCCCGCTCGATTGCGCGCGGACGAGGTCGCGGGTGAGGATCAGGAGTTCCTCGAAGGCGATCAGCTTCTCTGGCGGCAGCTGCCCAAAGGTTTGCCCCACGAATTCCCGCTGCATCGCAATGGCCTCTTGCGCGCGGCGGCTCCCCGCGGCGGTCAGGTAAATCGCGTGCGAGCGCCGGTCGCCGGCGATGGCGCGGCGCTCGACGAGCCCGCCCGCGACAAGTCGGTCGATCAGGCCGGAAATGTTGCCCTTGGTGACGTAGAGCCGCTCGGCAAGTTCCTGCTGGCTGACGCCCTCGCGTTCGGTCAGCGTCGTCAGCACGTCGCATTGTGGTGCGGTCAGGCCGAGCGCCCGCAACCGGGAGCCGAGTGCCGTATTGATCCGGCTTTCCAGCCTGAGCAGGCGAAACCACACCCGGGCCGCATCGGCGTCGAGCCTCTTCGGCCCTGAATCCTGATCTCGCATCGCGGGCGCAAGCTAGCTGCCGCAGGACGGCGCTTCAAGAATAGCGGCTTGTCACCGCGCGCCGCCCAATGTAAATTCTTTTTACATGGGCAGCTTGCCCGCCCTCCTGCGACCAGCCGTGACGACTTGAAACAGGTTTTCAAACAGCTCTTCGCCGATTTCTTTTCGACGATCCTCTTTCTCGCGCTCTGGGCGGCGACCGGCAACATCTTTGTCGCAACCGGCGTGGCGATTGCCGGCGGGATCGGCCAGTTCGCGCTGGCGCGGCATCAGGGCCGTGCGCTCGACCTGATGAACTGGGCGAGCCTCGGTCTCGTCCTTGTGCTCGGCGGCGCGACCATCCTCACGCAGGACCCCCGCTTCGTCATGATGAAGCCGAGCATCGCGCATTTCGCCATCGCCGCGGTGATGCTGCGCCGCGGCTGGATGCTGCGCTATCTGCCGCCCATCGTGAAAGAGCACGTGTCCGCAAATGCTCTTATCGCGGCGGGCTATTGCTGGGCGGCGCTGATGGTCGCCCTCGGTCTTGCCAACATCGCGATCGCCGCGACCGGCGATATGGTGCTGTGGGCCTGGTTCGTTTCGGTCGGTGCGATGGGCGCGAAGATCGTCGCCTTCGGCGTGCAGTACCTGCTCTTCCGGTCGATCATCTATCGCAAGGTAAGAGCGGCACTGCGCGAAGCGCAGGCGAGCCCATGAACATCCTCCTCAGCTTCGGGCCGTTCATTTTATTCGCCGTACTGATGCGGCTCGGCGACGTCCTGTTTGCGCTGATCGCAGCGGCGGCACTATCGGCGCTGCTCATCCTGCGCGAGCGCCGGCGCGGCAAGTCGGTCAAAATCCTGGAAGCCGGCACGGTTCTGTTGTTCGGCGGGCTCGCTATCTTTACTGCGATCACCCACTATGACTGGACGATCCTTCAAGCGCGGCTCGCGGTCGATCTCGGACTGCTGGCGATCGTGTTCGGATCCCTGATCGCGCGGCGCCCGTTCACGCTGCAATTCGCGCGCGAGGAAGTGCCGCAGGAATTCTGGGCAAACCCGCAATTCATCGCGACGAACTACAGGATCAGCGCTGCCTGGGCGCTCGCCTTTGTTGTGCTGGTCCTTGCCGACATTGTGATGGCGTTCTACCCGGCGATCCCGTTATGGATAGGCATTGCTGTCACCATTCTTGCGCTGGCCGGCGCTATCTGGTTCACGCGCTGGTATCCGCAGCGGGTGCGGCGGCGCTTTGCCGCCAACCAGCAGCCGGCCGCCGCGCCAAGCTGAGCAGACATTAAACTGTGTGTCTTGACCGCGCTTCAAAGAGCGGGCTAAGGCTCCTGCGGCTCGCTGCCGATGGTCTGGAGCCCATGTTCTCTGCTCAGAGGGCCGTCCAATAGTTTTGTTCTGAATTGCTTTTAGTTGAGGAATTATGAGCACGGATGTCTATGAGGGACACGAGGGATGGTTGTTTCTCACCGGCGCGCTTGGCACATATTACGATCGCAACGCCGCGCGGCTGCCGGATACAAAACTACGCGATTGGGTGACATTGATCGAGACTCGCGCCGATAGTCTCGCAAAAATGGGCATTCAATATGTGCACATGCCGGCTCCCGAAAAGCTGACAATCTACGACGACAAGCTAAGTGATCCGATCGTCGATTGGCGGCTCTCTCCCGCCTTGCGCCTCGGCGAGATGCTTCAGCGCTCCCCGCACGCACATGTTTGGCTCGATCTCATTCACCCTTTGCGCGACGCGCGTCATCAGGGGCAGCTATACGCCAGGACGGACTCGCACTGGAACGCCGAGGGCGCCTTTCAAGCCTATAAGATTCTCTGCGCCCGAATCGGCCTAGTTCCAGATCTGGATTTACTTTCACGCAAATATACCGACTACCACACCCTTTGCGATTTGGGCGCAAAGATGAGCCCGCCTCTCGGCGAATGGCTCAAAATGTACGACTTTACCAAGAACGCTCGTCGATGGTACCGCAATTCAATCGCGCAATATCTGGAAACGGTCACCCATAAACCCGCGACGTTCGGCGGCTCGCACGTCGCGTTCAGGAACTCTAAGGGATCTGCGGCCAGGAAGAAGATTCTGATATTCGGAGATTCCTTCTCTTCGCAACGCGCCGATTCCTTGACCGGGATGCTCGCCGAAACAGCGACAGAGGTGGAGTTCATTTGGTCGCTTGATCTTGACTGGCGCTACATCCGACGTACGCGGCCGGATGTCGTCGTCTACGAGCTTGCCGAGCGGGGCATGGCCTATGTGCCGAGGGATGACTTCAGTGTGCGTGCCCTGTTTTGGAAACGCGGCCTGAAGGCGAAGTGGCTTCAGCTAACAGCGCGCAGGCAACCTGTTGCAGCAGGCCGTCGCGCTGCTTCCGCATAACAGCGAAATTCGCTCGGGCATCGATACATGAGCGGGCTTTGTCCCGGTACGTGACCGACCGGAATTCTGGGGAACGATACAGGAGCCGCGATGCACTTTGTAAGCGATGCGGAGGTCACGCGCGTCCTGACGTTTCCGATCCTGATCGCCGCGATGGAGGAGGCGCATCGGCGGCCGAAGATTGAAGTTCTTGACGGATTTCTCGGCAGCGAAAACGGGCAATATGTCATTCGCAGTGCCGTCGATCGCGGCAGGTACATGGCAAGCAAAATGTTCACGAGTTTTCCTGCCAACCTGGCGGGCAGGGAAATGCCGGCTGTGCAGGCGGTCTGCGTATTGTTCGATGGTTCGAACGGACGTCCTCTAGCGATCATCGACGGTACGGAAATAACGCACTGGCGAACGGCCGCCGATTCCGCTCTGGGCGCGAAGTTTCTTGCGCCGCCAAACCCCGAGGTGCTTGTCGTCGCCGGCGCGGGCGAGATGGCCCCATGGCTTGTGCGGGCACATCGTACCGTGCGGCCATCGCTTCGGCGCGTGATCATCTGGAACCGAACCGCCGCGCGCGCATCCGCTCTCGCGGCGCGATTGCGGAAAGACGGGATCGAAGCGGAGACAACGGCCGATCTCGACGCCGCCACGCGCATCGCAGACGTGATCACCACCTGCACCCGTTCGCACGCGCCGCTCATCAAAGGCGAGAATTTGCGGCCCGGGGTGCATCTCGATCTCGTCGGCGGCTACACACCCGACACTCGCGAAGCGGATGACGAGGCGGCGCGGCGGGCTCGCATCTTCGTGGACCGGCGGGAATCCGCCTTTCACGGCGTCGGCGATATTCTGCAGCCGATCGCGAGCGGCGCGATCAGGGAGGGCGATGTCCTTGGCGATCTCTACGATCTCGCCGGCGGAGCACCGGGCCGGCAGTCTCCCAGAGACATCACCTTCTTCAAAAACGCCGGCGGCGGGCATCTTGATCTGATGACCTGCGAGGCCGTGTTTCAACAGCTCGGCGCAGAGCTTGACGCGCGGTGCGCCGGACGCGACATGTGAAAAATGTTCCTGAACTTCTTTGCCTCACTGCGCGAAGCGCAGGTCCCGGTCACGCTGCGCGAATATCTGACCCTGATGGAGGCGCTCGACGCCGATCTCGCTGGCACGTCGGTGGACGATTTCTACTACCTCGCGCGCACGACGCTGGTGAAGGACGAGCGCAATCTCGACAAGTTCGACCGCGTCTTCGGCGCAACCTTCAAGGGCCTGGAAAACCTCCTGCAGGCCATGGAGACCGCGGAAATTCCCGCCGAATGGCTGAAAAAGTTGGCGGAGAAATATCTCACCGACGAAGAGAAAGCACAGCTCGAAGCGATGGGCTGGGACAAGCTTATGGAGACCCTGCGCGAGCGCTTGAAGGAGCAGAAGGGCCGCCACCAGGGCGGCAGCAAATGGATCGGCACCGCGGGCACCTCGCCTTACGGCGCCTATGGCTACAATCCCGAGGGCATCCGCATCGGCCAGGACGGCAACCGCAATTTTCGCGCGGTGAAAGTCTGGGACAAGCGCGAGTTTAGGGATCTCGACGGCGAGACCGAGCTCGGCATCCGCAACATCAAGCTCGCGCTACGCCGCCTGCGCAAATTCGCGCGCACCGGCGCCCCCGACGAGCTCGATCTCGACACGACGATCAAGGAGACGGCGCGCCAGGGTTATCTTGATGTGAAGATGCGACCGGAGCGCCGCAACGCGGTGAAGGTGCTCTTGTTCTTCGACATCGGGGGCTCGATGGACTGGCACATCCAGCAGGTCGAGGAGCTGTTCTCGGCGGCGAAGAGCGAGTTCAAACATATGGAGCACTTCTACTTCCATAATTGTCTCTACGAAGGGGTGTGGAAGGAGAACCGCCGCCGGTTTACCGATCGCACCCCCACCTGGGACCTGCTGCATACCTATCCGCATGATTACAAGGTGATCTTCGTCGGCGACGCCTCGATGTCGCCTTACGAGGTCACCATGCCCGGCGGCTCGGTCGAACATATGAACGAGGAGCCGGGCGCAGCGTGGCTCGAGCGCGTGACGCGCACCTATCCACACGCTGTGTGGCTTAATCCCGTGCCGCAGAACCAGTGGGATTACACGCAGTCGATCCGGCTCGTGCAGCGGCTGTTCTCGAACCGCATGTTCCCGCTGACGCTGGAGGGGCTCGACGGCGCGATGCGGGAGCTGGTGCGCTAGGCTCACGCGCACTTGCGTTGTGGGTAGGCGGCCGTCTGGCGCGCGCGATCGACATCGGGGCTGCGGTACATCGTCTCCGGAATTTGCGCGAGAGTAGACTCGTGCACTTGCGGGCCGAGCCCGTAGAATTTCTGGAAACTCATGATCAGCGGCCGCCATTTGTCGGGATCGATGCGGTTAGGCTCATCTGCGGCGAGGATCGACTGCTCGACGTGAACGCGCTGAATACGAACCTCGAAGCAATTGACGCGGCCGCGTAGCTGCGTGTCGTCGTCTGCGACGCCGTGCAGGGCCTCGACCCTCGCCTCGAGCTGCACGTGGCACTCTTGTACGCGCGGCGGCCAGACCGTCTCTGACTCGACCGGCGTCAGTCCGGCAATCCCGAACTTGTCCCGTTCGAAGCGATAGCCCCGGCGTATCTTTTTCTCCGGCACCGGATTGGAGCCGGTGGTGCGTGCAAGCCGATCGACCGCGGCAACTAAGTCGACGGAGGGCAGATTGAGGACGCATTCGCCGGTGCGCTTCATGTTCTCGGTTGTTTTCGATTCCGCCGAAAGGCCGAGCATGCAGCGCCAGCCGAGCCAGAAAGCCGACGACATCGGCGCCAGATTGTACGATCCGTCTGCATTGGTTGTGCTGATCAGCACGACCGGTGTGCCGAGATAAAGGATTGCCGGTTCTGCTCTCACATGCATTGTAAGCCGCTCCGTCTTCGCGATCATTATTGACGGAGATAATAGAGATGCGCGTTGACGAATGCGCTCCGCTTCTTGCGATGGAATTCGCTTTAACGAGGCTCGCGGAGCACGATCGCTGCGCTCGTCATCGCGCCTCGGCAGTTCTCGCAAACAGGCGGCGCACCAGCAACCGTCGTGATCCGATCCCATCGAGTACCAGCATCAAGCCCGCAAACACGCCGATACCGACCGCAATCTCCGCGGCAAGCGTCAGCACGCCCGGAGCACCATTGCGCAGCGGCAGCAATACAAGGGCC
>JAXDNH010000104.1:0-16099 GCA_034669525.1 Methylobacteriaceae bacterium
CCGACATAGAAGCCGCACCAGGTGCAGAGCGGAATCGGGGGTGGCGGCGGGGCCATGACCCGAGCCGGCAGGTCCGCTGCATAAGCCGAGGCGGTCATCGACGCTGCTGCGATGGTGCCCATTACTAGTTTCTTGAACATGATGCCCCTCCGAGGCTTGGTAACTTTCCCGCAGATCATTGACGGCCAAGCTTCGTAATCGCAATAGCCGAAGCCACACTTTCGCTGCATAAAACGGCGCTGTGTTTTTCCGGTAACAGGCCGCCGGGGTGACCCGCGCCTCCCCGGCGGGACATCTGTGACTATGCGGGCAGCACTTCGGGCGTTCGTTCGGCCGGCGGCGTGTTGCGGCTGCGGCCTGCGCGTACCAGCCCGTCGATGATCACCATTCCGACCCCCGGCAGGTCGCCGAGCGCGATGCTCTCCAGCATAGTGGCCGCAGGCGAATGCTGCGCCTTGTCCATCAGCACGAAATCGGCGACGCGGCCGACCTCGATCAGCCCGCAATCGAGGCTGCGCATCCGAGCGGTGTTGCCGGTGGCAAAACAGAAGGCTGTTTCGGCCGACACGTCTCCGAGCGAAGCGAGCATCGAGATCATGCGCAGGATGCCCAGCGGCTGGACGCCCGAGCCCGCCGGACCATCCGTGCCAAGGATCACGCGTTGGAGATCGCCCATCTCCTTAGCGACACGCAGCGTGTACAGCGCGGAGCGGCCGTTGCCATTATGCACCAGTTCGAGGCCGCGCTTGCAGCCCTCGCAAATGCAGCGGATCTGATCGTCCGGCAACGCGGTGTGGCCGCCGTTCACGTGCCCGACGACGTCGGCGTCGCATTCGAGCACGATGTCCTTGTCGATGAGGCCGGAGCCTGGAATCGACGGGCCCCCCGTGTGGATCGTGCTCTGGATGCCGTATTTCCGCGCCCACGCGACCATTTTGCGGCCGGTCGGACCGTCCTTCACCCCGCCGAGGCCGATCTCGCCGAGCAGCTTCACGCCGGCCGAGGCAAGCTCGGCGAAATCGCTTTCTTCCATCCCGTGCTCGATCACCGGCGCGCCGGCATGAAGCTTGACACCGCCCGGGCGGAACGCGGCGAAGGTGCGCTGTGCCGTGATCGCCATCGCCTTCAGGCCGACGATGTCGCGGGGCCGGCCGGGCGTATGCACCTCGCCGGCGGAGATCATCGTGGTCACGCCGCCATGCATCGACGAATCGATCCAGTTCAGCTGGCTTTGGCGCGGCGTCCAATCGCCGGCGACGGGGTGGACGTGGCTGTCGATGAGGCCGGGGGTCAGCGCCGCGCCTTTGGCATCGACAACGGTGGTTGCACCCTCCGCATCGAGGTCCTTCAGGCGCCCGACCGCACTGATTCGCCCGTCGACCGCCACCACCGCGTCGCCGTCGAGGATCGGCTTCTCCAGCGCGCCGCTGAGGATGAGCCCGATATTGCGGATGACGAGCTTGGTGGGCCCGGCTTGTTGCTGTTCTTCAGCTGCCATCGCGATCCGTTCTCCTCCCTCGCGGCGATTGGTCTCATGCAAGCACTTGGCGCCCGGAATTGACAGAGGCCTGCCTGCGCACCATAGAAATCATTCGCGTACAAACGATTGAAACCAAGGTAAACGGCTGATCTGGAAGGATTTTGCGCAAATCCGTCCATCGACAGAAGCTTTATCCTCCACCCAGCTGCAGGACGAGAATGAGCAACTTCAACAGGGAAGAAGTCGTCTCCGTGCACCACTGGACCGACTCGCTTTTCAGCTTCCGGACGACGCGCAGTCCGACCTTCCGCTTCCGCAACGGCCAATTCACGATGATCGGTCTTGAGGTCGAGGGGCGGCCGCTCTTGCGCGCCTACTCCGTCGTCAGCCCGAACTACGAGGAGAACCTCGAATTCTTCTCGATCAAGGTTCAGGACGGCCCGCTCACCTCAAAGCTGCAGCACCTCAATATCGGCGACCCGATCATCGTCAGCCGGAAGGCGACGGGCACGCTCGTCCTCGACAACCTGCTCGACGGCCGCAATCTGTATCTGCTCGGTACCGGTACCGGCCTCGCGCCGTTCATGAGCATCATCCGCGATCCCGAGACTTACGAGCGGTTCGAAAAGGTCGTGCTGGTGCATGGCTGCCGCCAGGTCGCCGAACTCGCCTATGCCGAGACGATCACTAGGCATTTGCCCGAGGACGAGTATGTCGGCGATCTCGTGCGCGAGAAGTTGATTTATTATCCGACGGTGACGCGCGAGCCGTTCCGCAATCGCGGCCGCATCACCGACCTCATCACGTCCAACACGTTGTTCGAGGATACCGGCCTGCCGGTGCTCGATCGCGAGCAGGACCGGCTGATGCTGTGCGGTTCGCCGCAAATGATCGGCGAGATGCGCGAGCTTCTCGACGACCGCGGTTTTGCCGAAGGCAATCACGGCGAGCCCGGTGAGTTCGTGATCGAGAAGGCCTTCGTCGAGAAGTAAGCGCCGGCCGCGCCTCAGGGCGCGAGACGGCAACAACCCAACCTGATAGCCTCCCCTGTCCGGTGTTCAACGAGACACAGGGACTAGGGAGGAAAGCCATGTTGTCACGCAGAGACGGTTTGCGGATTGCCGCAATGGCCGCTGCGGCGGGATTCGGCGGCGTCTCTTTGAGCAAGGCGCAATCCAGTGCCGCGCCGAGCGTGAAGACTCCAGTCAATTTCGACGTGCCGCGCGGCGCCGTCGATTCACATACGCACGTTTTTCCCGATCCCGACAAATTCCCGTTCTGGTCGGGACGCGGCTACACGCCGCCGGTCGCGACGGCGGATGATCTGCTCGCCCTCCAAAAGGCGCTGCATCTGGATCATGTCGTGATCGTCACCCCGAGCGTCTACGGCACCGACAATTCCGCGACGCTCGACGGCATCAAGCAACTCGGTCCGGGGCGCGCACGCGGGGTCGCCGTCATCGATGAAAAGATGAGCGCCGCCGACCTCGACGAAATGCATAAAGGCGGCATTCGCGGCATCCGCATCAATCTCGAAACCGGCGGGATTTTCGATCCAGCCGCGGCGGCAAAGAGACTCGACGCCGCGGTCCAGCAAGTTCGCGGGCGCCCATGGCACATCCAGATATATGCCAGATTGTCAGTGATCGAGCCGCTGCAAGACCAGTTCGAGAAACTAACGATGCCTGTCGTGTTCGATCATTTCGCCGGCACGCAAGCGGACCGCGGGCCCGAGCAAGCAGGGCTCGGCACGGTGTACAGCCTCGTCAGCAGCGGCAAGGCTTATGTGAAGGTTTCCGGCGCCTACCGCGCCTCAAATGCGGCGCCGGATTATTCAGAGGTCGCAACGTTTGCGCATGCGCTTGTCAATAGCAGTCCGGATCGCCTCGTCTGGGGAAGCGATTGGCCGCATCCCGACAGCGCCAAAGTGGAAGGCCGTCAGCCGACCGACATCGCGCCGGCGCTCGATATCGACGATGGGCGGGTGCTCAATCTGCTGGCGGAATGGGTGCCGGACGCAGCGACGCGGCAGAAGATCCTCGTCGACAATCCGAAACGCCTTTACGCGTTCTGAACGCACGCATCGCGGAGCAAAAATTATGCGCCGCCAATTGACGGCGCGCGCCGTTTGTTCCATCTTTGTTCACGGCGATTCGGTAGGAGCGTGTCGTGGGCATTCATGTCAGATGGCCATTCGAGACGGCCGACCGGAGAGCCTCGCGGCTGCGCGGCAAAAGCTTCTCGGCCTCGAATTTTCGCGGTCTTGGCGAACGCTTCCATTTTTGGACCGGCGCCTCGGGCCGGCGCTATGTCTGCTCGGTCTTTGCAGCAGGAGACAACGCGCTCGAAGGGCTCGATCTTTCCTGCGCCGTTGTCATTGCGGTCGAGCGTTCTGGCGGGGGAACCTGCCGCGCATTGTCAATCGTGCCGAATGGCCTGCCGCTGCGGCTGCATGGCAGCGCCGGCAACTGGCTCGGCGGACGCACGCCGAACGAATTTCACGTGCATCTGCTTCCAACGGAGCGCTACGAACGCGACGCTGCCTATGCGGATTTGCAGCGCGCGTTCATTCAACATCAGTCATCTCGGCTTCGCTGATTTCATCGTCGAGCGCCAATGCGCTGACGAGATGCGCGAGGACCGGATCGCGCAATGAAAGCTCGGCGAGATGGCGGTGCGTGTTGAGGACATAAGCGGGATTATCGCCGGACTGCCCGATGCCATCGCGCACGTATCGAATAATCATATCGAGCGGCAGCTTGCCCGCATATTGAACATGGCGGCGATCGACGACATAGGTGAGCGCTTCCACCTCACGTCCATCGTCCAGCCGCACACGGACCCGGCGCTCGACATAGACTGATGTCACCTGCTCGCGCGCTCTCAGATAAGCGATCGTTGCCTGCGCATTCGCGGCTTCGACGCGAAACGCCACGCCGCGACATGAGCCGCCGCGATCGAGACCGAGCACAAGACCCGGGCGCTCCGGCGTGCCGCGATGCACATGCGAGTAGATGCAGAGCGCGCGGTGGTAGCCCCGCAGCCAGGCGAGCTGACGCTCGGCGAAGTTGAAGCCGGGCCGCCACATGAGCGAGCCGTAGCCGAAGACCCAGAGATCTCGGGTAGGCTCGCCTGTTTGCGTGACCGCGCTCATTCTTCGATCTCATTGATGAGCGGCAGCGGCTGAAATGAGGCAACGGGGACGAGCTTGACCCGCCGCACGAGCGTGAAAGAATCGGCCAAAGCAAGCGGAGGAATATGATGGCTGCCACGGCACAGGCGAAGAAAGCCCGCGCGAGCGACGCGCGCCAATCGAGCGAACCGCATGTCACCGCGCTCGATCTGCCGCAGGCGGAACTCACGCCGGCGATGGAAGCCTACTTCCAGAAATGCCGCGACAAGATCGGCTTCGTGCCGAATGTGCTCACCGCCTACGCCTTCGACATGGCGAAGCTCGAAGCTTTCGTCGCTTTCTACAACGATCTCATGCTGGCGCCCTCGGGCTTGAGCAAACTCGAACGCGAGATGATCGCGGTTGCAGTCTCATCCGAAAACAAATGTTTCTACTGCCTGACCGCCCATGGCGCGGCGGTGCGCCAGCTCTCCGGGGATCCCGTTCTCGGCGAGATGATGGTGATGAACTATCGCGCCGCGGAACTCACGCCGAAACAGCGCGCGATGCTGGATTTCGCGGTGAAGGTTACCAATGCGAGCTACACGATCGAAAACGTCGACCGCGTTGCGCTACGTAAAGTTGGGTTTGGCGATCGCGATATCTGGGATATCGCCGCCGTCGCGAGCTTTTTCAATATGTCGAACCGCATGGCATCCGCCGTCGACATGCGGCCGAACCACGAATATCACGCGCAAGCGCGGTAGTAGTCGCGTGTCATTCCCGCGAAAGCGGGAATCCAGAGCAACTTCCACACTCTTCTGGATTCCCGATCGCGCGTTCCGCGCGCCGGGAATGACACTCCTGCATCAAGCCGCTGCCGCTTCGATCTCCGCCAATTCCGCCGCGTAGTTTGCATACGAGTCCTTGAGCGAGGCGATGTTCAGCAGCATCGTTGCCATGAGGTCGGTCGATCCCGGCGCGTACACGCTCGTCTTAATCCACATACTTTCCGTTCGCTTGCTGCCGCTGAGCGCCACGACCTCGCGTTCGATCTCGTAAGCTTCGCCGACAAAGAGTGGACCTTTGATCAACCTTATTTCCTGGTCGGCAAACAGTCCGATGGCGCGGCCGCGCACAGGAACTGCGTCGAGCTTGCTTGTATAGTTGAGAAGGACGCTTATCATTTCGAGCGGAATAATCGCGCGGCCGAACGGTGAGTTGTTTGCGCCACGTTCCTCGTACCAGAGGCTTGGCTCGGTAATTTTGGTGAGTTTCTGCTGAAGCGAGAACGGGTAAAGCGCGCCCATATTCTGCTCCGCGCCCATTTCCACCCAGCGAGGGGCTGTCTTCAGGCCGACACGCACGTCGCGCAGGATCACGAGCGTTCCCGGCGGCGGCAGTGTCTTGATGCGCTCATCGAGTGCCGAGGGCGGCGCGGCGCGGCCCACTGACGCGGAGCCGCGCAGCACTTCCGTGCCGTCCTCTTTTTCCATGGTGATTGCGGCGTGGTCGGCGCTTTGCTGTGTTATAGTCGCGCGAACGCGTTCGCCTTCGTAAACGGCGTTCCGGTAATGCGCGGAGATGCACCCCTCGCTGAACCAGCGTTCGCCCCATAGCGCGAAAGCAAGCGGCGCGAACTGGCTGAAATGCGTCGGGCCTTCGATCGTGCCGCCGCGAAAGCCGAGCTTTTGCGCAGTGGCATCATCATGAATAGAGCCATCCGCATCATAATGCTGCGCGGCTAGCATCTGCCGCGGCGCGCGCCACGGCCCCGTGAGCGTGTTTCCCGATCGTTCGATCTGCGTTGCAAATGGCTCGTTCCGCATTGTGCATCTCCCTGCAAATCGCTGAAATACTTACGAAATCTTTGCCGCATCAACAAGCACATTCCAGCGTACCTTCACCGGAACGTTTCTCCTTCAAGCGAGTTTTGTGGCCTGACGCAAATCAATCATGGAGAGAGACGATGCGGTTTAAACTTTTGCTCGGCACGGCGGCGCTTGCTGCGGCGCTCCCGCTTGCAGCGAGCGCACAAGGTGTCATCGGCGGTGCCGAACGTGGCGCAGCCGCAGGCGGTGCGGCGGCTGGTCCCGTCGGCGCAGCGGTGGGTGGTGCGGTCGGCGCGGTGACGGGCGGTGTTGCCGGCGTGCTCGGCGTCGACGAGCGTCCGCGCTTCCGCGAATACGTCGTGCGCGAGCACGTACCGTCCTACACCTATCACGAACCGGTCGCGGTCGGCGCGGTGCTGCCTGACGAAGGCGTCGGCTACTACGAGGTTCCTGCCGAGTACCACGCCGCGCGCGGCTATCGCTACACGGTCGTGAACGGCCGCACGGTGCTCGTCGAGCCGCGCACACGGCGCGTGGTCGAGGTGATCGACTAATCCTTCAAGAAAGCCGGACGCGCACGCAGCCAAATGTGCGCGTCCAGTCAATTCGCGCTTTCCGCCGCCAGCAATTCGGCCTGATGCGCGGTTGTCAGCGCGTCGACGATCTCGTCGAGCGCCTCTCCCTCCATCACTTTGTCGAGCTTATAGAGCGTAAGGTTGACGCGGTGGTCGGTCACGCGGCCCTGCGGGAAATTGTAGGTGCGGATGCGCTCCGAGCGATCGCCTGATCCGACCTGCGAGCGCCGATCCGCGGCGCGTGCGCTGTCGCGGCGCTGGCGCTCCATGTCGTAGAGCCGCGCACGCAGCACATCCATCGCCTTGGCGCGGTTCCGGTGCTGCGAGCGCTCCTCCTGCATCATGACGACGATGCCGCTCGGCATATGCGTGATGCGGATCGCCGATTCCGTTTTGTTGACGTGCTGTCCGCCCGCGCCTTGCGCGCGCATGGTATCGATCTTCAGCTCGGATTCATCAATATCAACGTCGACGTCTTCCGCTTCCGGCAGAACGGCCACTGTCGCCGCCGACGTATGGACGCGCCCCTGCGTCTCGGTCGCCGGCACGCGCTGCACGCGATGCACCCCGGATTCGAATTTGAGCCGCGCGAACACGCCGCGGCCGTTGATCGCGGCGACGATTTCCTTGTAGCCGCCGGCCGTGCCTTCGCTCGCCGAGAGCAGCTCAACCTTCCAGCCATGCGTCTCGGCATAGCGCTGATACATGCGGAAGAGATCGCCGGCAAAGAGCGCCGCTTCATCACCGCCGGTTCCCGCGCGTACTTCGAGAATGACGCCGCGCTCGTCGGCCGCGTCTTTCGGCAGGAGCGCAAGGCGCAGCTTCTCCTCGCTGTCGGCGAGACGGCGCTCCGCGTCATGCAGTTCGGTTTCGGCCAGGCCGCGCATTTCGGCATCGAGGGCGGGCTCAGTGAGCATCGCGTTCAGTCCCGCGACCTCATCCTGCGTCGCGCGATAGGCACGGACCGCCTCGACAACATCATCGAGGGAGGCGAGTTCGCGCGACGCCGCGACATAAGAGGCGCCGTCCGTACCCTGCGCCAGTTTCGCGGAGAGTTCGTCATGGCGGCGCAGGATCAGATCGAGCTTTTGCGTCGGGACCATTTTTGGCGTTTAGCGCGATTATGGCGCCGGATCGAGGCCGACCTTCTGCAAGGCCGCGGCTTGGCGGCTCGCCAGCGTCTCAATGTGGAAATCGCCAAGCGCCTCGTTGAAAAGCTGGTAATAATTGAGCTGCGCGTCGAGGTGAAGGAACACGCTGCCGAGGCCGATCGCGGCGCGGTCCATGAACACGAATTCGCGCGGCACTTTCACCGGTCCTTTGGATTTCAGCGCCTGATGCACTTGGAAGGCCTCGCGGCGGCCGTAGCGCCCGGGCGCGACGCCATCGGCGATCGTACGCACGCGATCCTCCAGCAGCGGACCGTAAATGAAGCGCGCCCAGATGTTCAGAATGTCTATGACATCCTTGCGCAGGTTCCTGAAACCCCAGGTCTCGTAGGCGTGCACGACGCGCGCTTCATCGCCGGTGCGCAAACCCTCGTACAAATCGTACACGCCTTCGACGAATTTCGGGGGAAAGACGCGGATGCAGCCGTAATCGAGAAGGTTGATGCCGCCCGCCGCGCCTGCTTCATCGGCAAACACGGAATAATTGCCGAGATGCGGGTCGCCGTGGATCACGCCATAGGCGCTGAACGGCACCCACCACGCCTTGAACATCGCGATTGCCACACGATCGCGCACCTCCTGCGTGGCACTCTTGAACGCGAGCAGCTTCGCTCCTTCAAGCCATTCCATGGTAAGAAGGCGTCCGGTCGAGAGGTCCGGCCAGATGCGCGGCACACGTACTTCCGCGACATCGGCGAGCATCAGGGCGTAAAGCGCCGCGTGTTTGGCTTCACGCCTGTAGTCGAGCTCTTCACGTACGCGCGCCCCGATCTCCTTGGCGATCTCACGCGTATCGATCACCGGATTCAAGCGGCGATGGATCGAGAATAAAATCGAGAGCTGCGACAGATCGGCTTCGACCGCGGATTTCATGTCGGGATATTGCAGCTTACAGGCAAGCGGCGCGCCGTCATGCGAGGTCGCGCGATGCACCTGCCCGAGAGACGCCGCCGCAGCCGGCTTCAGATCAAAACTGCCGAAGCGGGCAGCCCAATCCGGCCCGAGTTCCGCCTGCATGCGGCGCTTCACAAAGGCCGCGCCCATCGGCGGCGCATGCGACTGCAGCTTGCCGAGTTCATCCGCATATTCAGGCGGCAAAAGGTCCGGGATGGTCGCCATCAGCTGCGCGACCTTCATCAGCGGGCCCTTCAGTCCACCGAGGGCCTGCGCCAAGGCCGTAGCGTTGTCGCTGCGGCGGCCGGTGCCGGCGAGGCGTTGGCCGGCCATACGCGCCGCAACCCCGCCGACATTGGCGCCGACGCGTGCATAGCGCGCTGCACGCGCGGAGAACCTGTTGGCTTCGCTGTCCGTCATTGAAAGGAACATAGTGTGCGAGGGCGCCGGCTGCGACCCTCCCGCTTTCGCGCACCTAAGCAATGATTCGGTTTTTCTTCCACTATTCTTGGCCCCCTCCGCGCCGCGGGAAGCCTGCTCCAGAGGGCGGCGAATGAGCCGCCGGTCTCTTTCGCGCCGAAAACTGCCTCTTGAACACATGTTTACCTGTGCAAGACTGTATTTCAGCGCGCCTAGACAGTGGCCTCTGGGAACAACGGGGGGTTAGGCTCGTTCTCCGCCGTGGGCGCTTCTCCTCACGCGCCGGGCCGAATGGGAGACGACTGATGGCAGCAAAGAGTGCAGCGAAATCCGGAACCAAGGGAGGCTCCAAAGGCGGCTATAAGAGCAGCCCGTCGAAAGGCAAGAGCAGCGCCTCCAAGAGTAGCGCTTCAAAGGGCAAGAGCACGGCATCCAAGAGTAGCGCCAAGCCCGCGGCGAAGAAATCAACCGGACGCAGCGCCGCTGCAAGGAGCAATTCCGGCCTTATGAAACCGCTTCAGCCCTCGAAAGAACTGGCGCAGGTTGTCGGCGATAAGCCGTTGCCGCGGACCGAAGCCGTCAGCAAGCTCTGGATTCACATCAAGAAGTACAACCTGCAGAATCCGCAGAACAGGCGCGAGATCCTGGCCGACGATAAGCTCGAACCCATCTTCGGCAAAAAGAAAGTGACGATGTTCGAGATGAACAAGCTTCTCGCGGGCCATCTCAAGTAGAGGCTAACCGGAACCGGCGGCGGCAACGGCTCGTTCCTGGGAAGCCACGCCGTCGACCGGCGGGACGACCGCCGGTACATCAACGCCCAGGAGACGACGATGCGTTTCGCGCTTGGACTGATCGTCGGCGTTCTCATCACGATTGCAGCAGCTTATCTGCGCGATGCAGCACTTCCGAGCGGTGCCGACGCCCGCCCGATGGTCAATTGGGATGTCGTTGATCGCAGCGTGCACGACCTGAGCGAAACGGTCCGCGAGCAATGGGCGCGACTGGTCGGCGGCGCGCGCCGCGCCGAGAAGGACATCTGATCTGCCGGCATTCCCGCTCGCCTGTTTTTGCGCCATCAGGTCGCCTGGCCGAATAGCGCCACCTCCCGCCGTTTGAAGAGACTGACGAGTACGCATCCGGCACCAATCCCGCCGAGATGTGCCCACCACCCAATATCGCTTGCCTGACTGACTAGCGCTGAGACGATTTGAAGGAAAATCCAGATGCCGACAAACCAGGAGGCCGGGATGTGAAGCGGCAGCCACGGAACGAAGACCAGGCCCCAGATGCGCGCCTTCGGATAAAGCAAGAGATAAGCCGCGGCGACGCCTGAAATCGCGCCGGATGCACCTATCAGCGGGGACTGTCCTGCAGGCACCATCGCAGCGAATGTCAGGGCAGCGATGATGCCGCAGACAAGATAAAACGCGAGATAGCGCGCCGAGCCCATCGCATCCTCGACATTGTCGCCGAATACCCAGAGAAACAGCATATTGCCCAGGATGTGGCCGATATTCGCATGCACGAACATACCGGTGAGCAGTGTCACCGGGGGCGGAACGAGCGCAATGTCCGGCGACAGCACGGCCGCACCGAACAGAACCGCCGGAATCGCGCCAAGCGCCGTCTCGAGACGGCCTGGATCAGGTGTGGACTGCAGCAACAGAAAGACGACAACGTTCGCGGCGATGATCGACCAATTGCCGATGGGGAACCGCAGATATCGCAGCGGGACGCCATCGTAGAGCGGCACGAACATGCAAGATTCCCGATATTCGGCCGCCCTGAGGCGCGCTTGAACTGACGTTGCGCGGGCTACCCGACCAGCAGTAATCAATCGGTCAGTACGATCCGCGGATCGTTGCAAAGGTCCGCCGTTGATTCATCGGTTGCGTCTTCAAACTCCCACTTCACGTCGTATTCGCAACCCTTCGCGCCCTTCAGCGCCACACGCGCGCTCTTGCCGCCACCGACTGCTTTCGCAAGCTTGCCGACGACCTTCCCTTTGCCGCCAGCCAACGAAATCTGCAGGCCCTTCAGGGTGACAGTGCGCTTATTCTCAACTGTGATCACCGACGGCGTTTTTTTCCCGCCAGTAGCTTTTGCCTTCGCCGCTGCTTTCGCTTTTGGCCTGGCGGGCGCCGTTTTGGCAGGTGCCGTTGCGGCAGGTGCGGTTGCGGCAGGTGCCGCCGCCGGCGGAGGTGCTGCGCTTGGCGCAGCCGGTGTCGCCTGCGCAAGATCGAACGCCGAAGCCGCCAATCCAGGAAGTGAAGCAAGGCCCAAGACAAGGCCGACACATACGCCAAAGGACTTCATTGTGGTTTGCCCCGAAATTAAGAGCACCAGCCTATACTTAACCGGAAAAGGCGCAAGTCGGCTCAGGTGGAGCGATACTGGGCCTGCGGTGCAAGTTGCACCGCACAGATCGTTGTACGTCTTACTTCAACCGAAGCGGCAGGCCGGCCGCGATGAAATCGACGCGGTCGGCGCGCGCGGCAAGCATCTGGTTGGCGGTGCCGGCGGCATCGCGAAAGCGGCGGGCGAGTGCATTGTCCGGCACGATGCCCAACCCGACTTCGTTTGAGACGGCAATAGTCGGAGCCGTGCGCGCGGCGAGAGTATCGACGAGCGTGCCCGTCTCCTGCTCGATATGCGTATCCACGAGCAGCCGATTGCTCAGCCAGAGCGTCAGGCAATCGACGAGAAGCGGCTGTTCGGCCGGTGCGTCGCGCACCGCGTCTGCGAGCGCGTGCGGCGCTTCGATCGTGTGCCAGCGCGTGTCGCGCCGCGCGCGATGCTCGGCGATCCGCATGCGCATCTCATCATCCAGGGCTTCGGCGGTGGCGATATAGATCCACGGTGCCGCGTATTCGGAGATCAGCCGCTCGGCATACCGGCTTTTGCCGGAGCGCGCGCCGCCGAGGACAAGGATCAGCGGCGCCATGCGCTCAATCCGCGAACACGACAGTCTTCCCGCCGTTCAGAATGACGCGGTCGTCGAGGTGGTAGCGCACCGCGCGCGCGAGCACGCGGCGTTCGATGTCGCGGCCCTTGCGGACCAAGTCCTCCGGCGAGTCGGCGTGCGTGATGCGCTCAACGTCCTGCTCGATGATCGGTCCTTCGTCGAGCGCGGCCGTCACGTAATGCGCGGTGGCACCAATCAACTTCACACCGCGCTCATGAGCCTGGTGATAAGGCTTGGCGCCTTTGAAGCCAGGCAGAAACGAGTGGTGGATATTGATGCAGCGGCTCGCGAGTTCCGTGGACATTTGTTCTGAGAGAATTTGCATGTAGCGCGCGAGCACGACCAGCTCGGTGCCGCTCGCGCGGATGAGCTGCAGGATTTGGTCCTCCTGCTCCCGCTTTGTGTCTTTCGTGACCGGCAGATAGTGAAAGGGAATGCCCTGCAGATCGACATGCGCGTAAACATCCAGCGGATGGTTCGCGACGACGCCGGTGATCTCCATGGCGAGTTCACCGATGCGCCGGCGATAGAGAAGATCGACCAAGCAATGATCAGACCGGGACACAAGGATCATCACGCGCCGCTTTTGCTGACGCGGCCGCATCGACCAGGTCATGCCGAATTTTCCCGCGATCTCGGCAAAATCCCCGTGCAGATTCCCGGGACGCGCACTTTCGACAGCGTTGAAGACGACGCGCATGAAAAAGCTGCCGCCGATCGTGTCGTCGAACTGGCGGGATTCCAGAATGTTGTAGCCGTGCCGGAACAGGAAATCCGAAACGCCGGCAACAATTCCCGGCCGATTGCGGCACGAGAGTTTCATTACGTAGGAGTCATCCATCGGATTGTGCGTGCCAAAGCTGCGCGGATGCGTCAAGGCTTGGCCGCCTCGCACACAATTGCGGGCCGCGTGTCCGTCTGCGCCAGCAACCGGCCCTGACGATCGAATATCGCGAGGTCGAGTAATATGTTGCCCCGCTGCAGGACGTTGGCAGCCGTATTCCATGCCTCTCGCGCCACGAAAGCAGCCACATCGAGACCCGCTGCGCGGCTTCGCTCCAGCACTTCCAAGGCGGTATTCGCGCCCGCGACGGATTCGACCATCGCCTCGTCGCCGCCTGCTTCGGCGACAAATCGCGCAAGCCGCGCGCGATCGACTTCGCCACGCTTCGAATGCAGATCGAGAAGACCCTGCGCGAGTTTTGTCATCTTGGCGAACCCGCCTGCAATCGTGACGCGGCGCACGGGATGCGTGCGCACATATTTCAGCATACCGCCGACGAAATCGGCCATATCGATCAGCGCGACCTCGGAAAGATCGTGCAGTTTTCGCACTGCCTCTTCCGATGTCGCCCCGGTGGCGCCGGCAATGTGATCCAGCCCTTCGGCACGTGCGACGTCGATTCCGCGGTGGATCGTGGCAATCCAGGCGGCACAGGAGAAAGGCACGACAATGCCCGTCGTGCCAAGGATCGACAGACCCCCGACAATCCCGAGGCGGCCATTGAGTGTGCGTTTTGCCAGCTCTTCGCCGTCGGGAATGGAAACTTCGATCTCGGCATCTCCCGGGACGCCCAGCGCCGCAGCTGCCTCCTCGATCGCCTGCCGCATCATCGCACGGGGCACCGGATTGATCGCGGGCTCGCCGGGCGGGATCGGCAGGCCGGCGCGGGTGATTGTGCCGACGCCTTGTCCGGCTTTGAAGCGAATCCCGCTGCCGGCCGGCATGAGCCGTACGGTCGCGATGACCAGCGCGCCATGGGTGACGTCCGGATCGTCGCCGGCATCCTTGATGACGCCCGCGCGCGCAAAGCCCTCGCCGCGCTCGTGCATCGCCAGTGCAAACGCGGGCTGCCCGCCTCGCGGCAAGGTGACGGAGACCGGATCAGGAAAGTGCCCGGTGACCAGCGCCTCGAAGGCGGCGCGGGCGGCGGCGGTGGCGCAGGTCCCCGTCGTCCAGCCCCGGCGCAGATGCGGTCCGCTCGCCTCGTTCATGGAAAAGAGATTAGCCGCCGCAGCCGGACAAATCAGCTTCCGATCAGGCTGCGCGTGCCGTCGAAAATGAGCTTCAGCCCGATCAGGAAGGTGAAGGCGTAGATAATGCGGTAGAAGAGCCGGCCGGACACCCGGCGCACCAGCCAGATGCCCGCCAGCGTGGCGACGATCGCCAACGGAAACAGCGTCGCCGAGATGCTGAAATTTTCGAGCGACACTTGCCCGATCGCAAAGAAGGCGCCGACCTTCAGCCAATTGATCGCGGCAAAAACCATCGTCATTGTGCCGGCATAGAGTTGGGGCGAGAGCCGTTGCGGCAGGACATAGACCTGGAACGGCGGGCCCCCCGCATTGGCGATGAAGCTGGTGAAGCCGGAACAGGCGCCCCAAAAGATGCCGGCCGGAATCGAGCCGGGGCCGGGTTTCTGTCGCGTGCCGCTCGGGCGCAGCCAGGTGTAGAGCACGAAACCCGAGGCGATGAGGCCGACGCCGAGCACGACGATCGCGTCAGTGACATACGCCGCGGTGACGGCGGCAAGACCGATGCCGAGAATTCCGCCGGGAATCATGATCGCGACGATGCGCCGATCGAACGAGTGCCGGTACGCCCAGACGCTGATGATGTCCTGTACGATGAGGATCGGCAGCATGATCGCCGCCGCACGGATCGGCGAGGTGACGAGCGCGAGCAGCGGAATCGAGAGGAGACTCAGGCCCGAGAAGCCGCCTTTCGAGAGGCCGACGAGGATCACCGCCGGGATCGCGGCGAGATAAAACTGCCAGGTCATGATGGTGCGAGCTGGGTAGCGGCAGGCGGCGGCTGCGTCCACCTCGCGGGCTTGCCTCGCCCGCCTGCTGCCGTATCAAGGCGCGAGGGAGGAAGGCGCGATGGCGAGCAGGTATCCGGAGGTCTACGCGGCCTGGCAACGTGACCCGCAGGCCTTCTGGGCCGAGGCGGCGCAAGAGATCGACTGGATCGAGCCGCCGAAAACGATCTTCGATCCGAACGCCGGCATCTACGGCCGCTGGTTTCCGGATGCGGTCTGCAACACCTCATGGAACGCAATCGATCGCCACGTGCATGGCGGGCGCGCCGCGCAGCCAGCGCTGATCTATGACAGCCCGATGGCGGGTGCGAAACGCACATACACTTACGCCGCGCTGCTCGAAGAGGTGCGCACGCTCGCGGGCGTTTTGCAGGAATTCGGTATCACCAAAGGCGATCGCGTCGTCATTTACATGCCGATGGTGCCGGAGGCGCTGTTTGCGATGCTCGCTTGCGCGCGGATCGGCGCAATCCATTCGGTCGTGTTCGGCGGGTTCGCGGCGAAGGAACTGGCGACGCGCTTGAACGACGCGAAGCCGAAGATGGTGCTCAGCGCATCCTGCGGCTTGGAGCCGGGGCGCACCGTCGCCTACAAGCCGCTGCTCGATCAGGCGATCGAGCTTGCTCAGGCAAAGCCGAATGCGGTGATGATCCTGCAGCGGCCGCAGCTCGAAGCGAAGCTCGTCGACGGCCGCGATCACGATTGGCACGAGCGCGTCAGAGACGCTCGCGCGAGCGGGCGCGCCGCCGACTGCGTCCCGCTTCTCGCAACCGATCCGCTTTACATCCTCTACACCTCAGGCACGACCGGCATTCCGAAGGGCGTGG
>JAXDNH010000105.1:0-23205 GCA_034669525.1 Methylobacteriaceae bacterium
CGCCGAGACCGAAACGTCGGGGAATACGCTGCGCGAATATGTCTGGATGGGCGACACCCCCCTTGCCGTGGTCGACAATGTGCCGACGAGCCCGACGATCTTCTATGTGCATACCGACCATCTCATGCGGCCTCTGCGCATGACCGACGCGTCCGCGGCGCTCGCCTGGAGTGTGGCCTACGAGCCCTTCGGCGCGGTCGCCTCGGTGAACGCGGTCTCGTCCGCCATCGACCTGCGCTTCCCCGGCCAGTGGTTCCAGCTCGAGAACGGGCTGCACTACAATTGGCATCGCCACTACGACGCAACGCTTGGTCGGTACCTGCAGCCCGACCCGAATGGAAACGAATTCGTTTCATCGGCAATAGGATCTGACATAAATTTCGATCCTGCCCAAACTACCCCTGCATCTACTTAGACCCCATTCCTTCTCGAATACACGCCGGCAATTCGTAATGGCCTGCCTCAACCCTCGCTTCGAGTTCAGCCCTACTCCTATGCGCGTTCTACTCCGCTCAGTGCGATCGACCCATCGGGGCTGCAAGCTCAGGTCGTAATAGGCCGTTGCCTGCGGTTCCCGCAACTCTGCGCGGCGCCCATAGCAGCTGCCGTTGCCGCCGGTGTCAATGCCTGCCTAAGAACGATGGCGGGTTCCAGCGGAGGAGGCGGTGGTGGCGACGATTACCAGCGTTGCATGAGAGCTGCAAATGGAAACGAAAATGACTGGGCGAGCTTTTGCCGAACTATTCGCCGCGGGATTCCCAATAATGTTGTTGGTGAGGGCACCGCAAGGGCCGCATGCTTCAACCACACATTAGAATCCACGCAAAATAAGATCAATTGGTGCGAGAATCAGTTCGGTAGGCATTAAGGGACGCAAACGAATGGATTGGAACGAACCGACACTTGCGCAATATGAATTTGATTTCGATCGACCTGGAAGAATATTAGTTGCGCGCCTCGGATTTCCACGTTTCTTAGAAGCCGAAGACGTCTGGGCATGTTCTTTCCAACTGGACGGTTACGAAGACAGCGCAATTCAGGTTGTTCAGGGAGAAGACGGACTTCAGGCCCTCGTCATAGCCATCAAAGGACTCCGAAAGGCCCTGGACGGAATCCCTATAAGTGGTTTCAAAACAGAACCATATCAATTTGTATTTCCCCGATTTGTGCCGGTGATATACGGATTGGACTTCCATCTTCGGTTGTGTAACATCTTGGATGAAAAGATACGCGAAAGAGAAGACGAGCTTACAAGGTTGCGAGAAACGCGTCAGAAGCCGAAGCCGAAGGATTAGAGTCCTCGACCCACGATTTCGGCCTGGAAGACTCGCGCAATGGCAGCAAATCAAGACGAAGATGACACCGCCTGAAGTGCCGCCGGTGAGCCAAGCAGGGATTTATCAACCCGCTCGAATATTATTTCCTAATGGACCACACGCGTATGGTTACGCAAAGCAAAATCCTCTCGGAAAATCAGATTTTACGGGTCTAAGCCCCAAAGACAATTTGTATGGCTTCCGAAAGCATTTTGGAGATGGTATCATCGATACGAAAAGAAACCAGGCGATCCGGACCTTACTAAAGAAGAGGCATGCTCACTTTATGACGAGTGGTGTGCGGCCGGCTGCCCAGCAGGACCCTTATGACGACAGCGATTGACTTATCTGATGTGGTCCTTTGGCTTAAAGTATCGCCGCGATGCGGAGATCTGCCCCAACGGGACTGGAAGGTGCCTTATATTCAATGCTTGTCCGAGACATCACCTATGGGGGAAATTGATCTAATATCATTTGGCGCTGAGGCTATCTTAGAAGACGATGAAACGATCTCGAAATTCCTGAAGGCCCTTTCTGAACTGCGTCATGAACATGCGGTTCGAGTTCTCGCAGACGTGGCCGTCTGTTTCGACGCAAGGTTCGCCGCGCAAAACTTTCTTCTTCCATCGAGGCTTACCAACGCGATTGCTCTGCACTTCGACGACATCGAAATATCGGTATATATAACTCAAGCGGATTCTAAGCTGAGTTCTCAGTAGTGGCTTTTCGGAAGCTGCGCGCGTAATTGCATGCCTCGCCGCCGTCGAGCGCGACCGTCCTCTACATCCACGATCTCGACGACCACATCATCGCCGAGACCGACGCGTCCGGGAACACCCTGCGCGAATATGTCTGGCTCGGCGACACGCCGCTCGCCGTCGTCGACAACGTTCCGACGAGCCCCGCGATCTTCTATGTGCACACCGACCACCTGATGCGGCCGCTGCGCATGACCGACGCGTCTGCGGCGCTTGCCTGGAGCGCAGCATACGAGCCGTTCGGCACCGTTGCCTCGGTGAACGCGATCTCGTCGAGCATCGACCTGCGCTTCCCCGGCCAATGGTTCCAGCTCGAAAGCGGGCTGCACTACAACCGGCACCGGCACTATGATGCGAGCACCGGGCGCTATGTGCAGCCCGATCCGCTGCTGGGGAGCGCTCTCGAGAGGCCCAGCAGTTCCGATGCGGATGTGCTCAGGTCCAATAACAACCGACGATTATTTACAACAGGTATTATGGCGCATATCGAAAGCGTGCGAGCAAGCGGAGCCAGTTTCGGCGATTCGTATTCGCCAAGGCAGATATTACGTCCAGACGGACCGTCCCTTTACAATTATGCAGTCCAAAATCCTTTGACCCGCACCGATCCAACAGGCCTCGTAACGGGAGCTTTCACTCCTCATCCACCAAACGGCCAAATTAGTCTGGTCGATAAGCGTATGTGTAAAGAACGTATTACATTGTGAAAGAATGGTTTTGCTCACCAACGCCGTGCGTTGGGTCACGACCATGAGGCCCACGCCGTACTTGCGACCTTGAAGTGCAATCTGGCCAATTCTACTCACAACAAACTGGCGCCCTCACGGGTCAAACCTTTACCCTCAGCGCCCGCTTAGCAGCTTGCCAAGCGGATTGAGGCTCTCCGGACCCGGCTCTTTCGGAGCATAGCTCAGAGACTCTTTGCCAGCATCGTCGCCAGCCAACTGTTCCAGCTTGCGTTTTGCGCGCGTTCCTTTGGCGGTGACGACCGGCGACTTTGCGCGAGCTGTTCTCACGCGCGGCGGAGGCTCCTCGTTTGCGGTCACCGCTTGCGGCGCGACCGTCTTGAGCGCGGCGGCGCGTCCGCCGGCGGGCGGTATGGCGGGCTGATCGTTGGCGGTCGCGGCGTCCTGTTGCTGGACCTCTGCCGCACTCGCGGCTTGCTCAGCTTCTGTTGTCCCCAGGGAACGCTCCGGTTCGATCCGAACGGTTTTGACCCGCACGACGCTAGCTGCTGTCGGCTCGCTCACCGGCACGGCCGCAGCTTGCGCGGTGGGCTTAGCGATTTCACTGTTCACGACAGGTGGGGGTGCAGCAGCGACCGCCTCGGGAACTGCCGGAAGATTTGGAGCCGGCGGCCGGGTCGCCTGAACGGACAAGGCGGTCCCGATTGCAAGCAACGCGGTCGCCGAGACGGCAAGAAGAAGAGGACGCATCAGAAGGGGGCTCGATGGCTGTGGGAGTGCACGCCAAGGACCGCCTGAAGTGGGAGGAACTATGGCGGCGAAGCTTTCCTTGCGCGGCAAAGAATCGCCGGGCGCAACGATGCGGTACAGCCTTCAGCTGTGCTTCTCAGGAATTTCCGCTGAGTTTTGCGAAAGAGGGCGTCAGCGCTCTTCATCTCCTTCGATATCGCCGTCGATGAGCGTCGAGACGTCGTCGGAATCTTCTTCCTCTTCTTCAAGGAACACGTCGGCGGGTTCCTCCTCCTCGATTTCCACGTCGTCGTCGGGCAGGACCGCGGCGACCTTCTCGTCGTCGGGTGCATCCGCCTCTTCAAGGGGAACCAACTCGGCCTCGGCAGTCTCGACCTGTGGCTCCTCTTCCTCGGCTGCTGCCTTGCCCCGAGCACTGGAGCGCGCGGGCATGCTCGCGACCTGGTACACCGTTGCGCATTTCGGACAGACGATCGGGTCTTTGGCGAGGTCGAAAAACTTCGCACCGCAATTCTGGCACTGGCGCTTGGTGCCGAGTTCGGGTTTTGGCACTGTCCCTCAATCCCTCAAGCAATCGACGAGACGCCGGTGACGCTTGGGCGCCCCGGTTATGCAAGCCCTGCCGCCCTGTCAAATGGGAATCAAGGCGATTTGTCGGGGGATGCGCAGCGTAATGACATGGCGCTGCGGGCCATGCTACGAGCGCTCGCAAAATCAGCCGAGGATCAAGCGCCCGTGCAATCGAACACCGCGCCCGCCGATGAGCGCGCCGTGAGGCTATCGGCGCGCCGCAGCGGCCCGCTGACCGGGCGGGTGCGGCCGCCCGGCGACAAATCGATCTCGCATCGCGCCTTCATCCTCGGCCTGCTCAGCGTCGGGGAGACCCGCATCGAGGGTCTGCTCGAGGGCGACGATGTGCTGCGCACCGGGGAGGCCTGCCGCGCCTTGGGGGCGGCGGTCGAGCGCCTCGGCGCGGGCGTCTGGCGGGTGCGCGGCCGGGGCATCGGCGCGCTGCGTGCGCCTGCCGCGACGCTCGATTTCGGCAATGCCGGCACCGGCACCCGGTTGATGATGGGAATAGTAGGAGGCAACGGAATTTTGGCGCGCTTCGATGGCGACGCATCGCTGCGCAAGCGGCCAATGCGGCGCATTCTCGATCCACTCGTTCTGATGGGTGCCGAGGTGAAGGCGCAGGCGGAAGGCGGCCGCTGCCCGATCTTGCTCCAGGGAACGCACGAGCCGGCGCCCATCGAATACAGGACCCCTGTCGCATCGGCGCAGATCAAGTCCGCGATCCTGCTCGCCGCGCTGAATTCGCCGGGGCAGACGATTGTCGTCGAGCGCGAGGCGAGCCGGGATCACACCGAAAAGATGCTGGCCTATTTCGGGGCGGAGATCGCCAGCGAGGCGGAAGGCGCGGGTGGGCGCCGGATTCGCCTGAACGGGCGGCCCGAACTCGTGCCGGCGCCGATCGTCGTACCGGCCGACCCCTCCTCGGCCGCCTTTCCGCTGGTTGCGGCGCTGATCGTGCCGGGTTCGGACATCACGATCCAAGGCATGATGATGAATCCGCTGCGCACCGGACTGCTTACGACGCTGATCGAAATGGGGGCGCGCATCGAGGTGCTCGACCCGCGCAGCGAGGGCGGCGAGGATGTCGCCGATATCCGGGTCCAGGGGAGTGATCTCCACGGCGTCGATGTTCCCGGGGCTCGCGCGCCTTCCATGATCGACGAATATCCGGTCCTGGCCGTCGCGGCCTCTTTTGCGCATGGCGAGACGCGCATGCGCGGCCTCGCCGAACTGCGGGTGAAGGAATCGGATCGCCTCGCGGCGGTGGCGGCCGGGCTCACAGCTAACGGGGTCTATTGCCTGGTCGACGGCGACGACCTCATCGTGATGGGCACAGCAGGCAGAGCGCCCGGCAATGGTCTTGTCGCCACCCATCTCGACCATCGCATCGCGATGAGCTTCCTGGTGATGGGCCTTGCTGCCGATCGCGCCATCGCGGTCGACGACGAGCGCATGATCGAGACGAGCTTCCCTACCTTTCGCGCCCTCATGACGTCGCTTGGGGCGGAATTCGCGTGATCGTCGCGATCGATGGTCCGGCGGCCTCCGGCAAGGGCACGCTGGCACGCCACCTTGCTCAGCATTACGGTTTGCCGCATCTCGACACCGGGCTTCTCTACCGTGCGACAGCCCGCGCGCTAAGCGACGAGGGCCGCCGACTGGATGATGTTGCGGCCGCGGTCGCCGCTACGGCGAAGCTCTAGGCCGGAAGATTATGTGCGTGCGCTGCATTCCTTATGAGGCTGTATACCGCCTCAAAGCCCTCATCTGTTCTGAAATCCCTTTCGCTGGTTCTGATCTCTAGCACCTCATTTCTGGGTAAGGATTGCCGCCATTTCTCATACAGTTGATTTAATGTCTCGATATACGAGAGCTCGATTTTAGATTCATACGCATTGCCCCTGTGCATCAGCCTGTCGAAGATTGCCCGCGGTTCGTCAAACAAGAATATCCACAGGGCGGGCTTCGGGAGGCTTACCGCCAGCAAGGAACGCAGCTCGAAAAGCAGACGGTATTCTCGTTCAGATAGGTGTCCAAGCCGATGGAGATTGCGAGCGAAGACGAAGAAATCCTCGTCCAGTGAGCGATCCAGGATCGCCGTCTGAGGCCGTTCTAAGGTTTCCCTGATACCCCGCACACGCGCGGCCATGAACGATACTTGCGAATGAAAAGCCCATCGAGTCATATCAAAATAAAAATCTCCGAGAAACTCGTTGGAAGACACGTCCTCTTCAATCCTGACAGCACTCAGGCGTTCAGCAAGTCGCCCGGCCAAGGTAGTCTTTCCAGTCGCGATATTTCCAGAGATGACGATGAGCATGCTTACTCCTCAAGGCGGCGGCTTGCTTTTCTTTAGAGCGTCCAGCTCGTAACGCAATTCAGAAACCATAGTGTTCAGAGGGGACCATCGATCATTCCACGAAACAAGATATATTCCCATAGTCACCGCTATGTCCAAAAGTTCGAACAAGGTTGTGAAGATGGGTCCCCAAAACGCCGCCCGATCTCTCGATCGCAGCAGTTTTGTCACCTTATCTGAGGCGATCGCTTCGATTCGATCGGGTATGTTCAAGAAATGCTGGCTTAGTACCCTGGCATGAGTAATTTCTCCCTGTTCTCCATGGCGGTTACTGGTGCTCCAGTCGGGGTACGAGTCCTCAGTTAATTGGAACAGCAGCAAACAGGCGATAGGTTGCCCGACTTCTAGCATGTAGTCATCTTGGCCGAAGTTGATTACCGTGCACTTTAGATATCCATTGAACCCTGGGTCCACATGGCCGAAGTTGGTGATTAGCAATCCCTTGGAAGCGAAGTGGCCATTCTTAGGCAGGAGAATGCCTCCCATGTTAGACGGTAAAGCTATCGCCTCCCGCAATTTCACCATAACACTGCCGCCCGGGGGAGTATGTAGAAGTCGTCGACTTCGTGCACAGGGCGAGGAAACTCACGAGCACTTGGAGGCACGAAGATGCGGCCAACCGTGAGGTCAACAGAGGCGGGTTGAATTGCTGAGTCCGCGCCACGAAGGTCCTTTTTTTGGGAGCCCTGAGACGATCTGCTTCTGTCTGAGGATGAGCTTCCGTAACTGCTTGTTTCCTAATAAGGACATTGCTTGCCCCTTGTAATCTCGCCCACACTGTCGATCTGTCTTGTCAGAGTGAAAGCTCAATGCTCATCGCTATTGATGGTACTGCAAGTTCCGGGAAAGGCACAGTTGCGCGATTGCTCGCCGCGTTCCTTGGATTGACGCATATCGATAGTGGAAAGGTCTATCGTGCTGTCGCTCTTTCCGCGCATAAAGCCGGCGTAAGGCCGGATGAAAGCGCTCGCCTCGTCTCTATATTGAAACGCCTCGATCTTCAACTACTGGATGATCCCAATCTGAGTGGGCGATTGGCAGGCCAGTTGGCAGCCCAATATTCGCCTAACAAGGGTTTTCGGTCGGAAGTGACCAAGCGCCTCCGGGAAGTTGCACAGTCAAACGGTAACGTAGTTATGGACGGGAGGGACATCGGCACAGAGGTCCTCCCCTTTGCAGATGTTAAGATTTTCGTGGACGGCGATCCTCGGGTAAGGGCTGCTCGAAGGGCTAGAGAGTTAGCGCGAACTGGAATATCGGTGACGACAGAGGATATGTTCAAAGACATCACCGAGCGGGATAATCGCGACCGAATGCGCTCAATTTCTCCCATGAAGCCCGCTGTGGACGCGATGATCCTCGATACGACCGATCTCGACGTAGAGGGCACATTTCGCGAGGCGCTGCGGCTCATCGAGGAGAAGCTTGGCTTTGGCGAAGGCAGCCGGGTCCGCTCGACCGTGCCTTGACCCTCCTACCAGGCATTCCTACCTTCAGTCCACCAATCCAGAACCCAAGGCGCACATCATGTCGACCGAAAAAGTAACCGATGCCACGTTCGACGCCGATGTACTGAAGTCGAGCGAGCCCGTCGTTGTCGACTTCTGGGCCGAATGGTGCGGACCCTGCCGGATGATTGCGCCTTCGCTTGAGGAAATCGCGACGGAGATGCAGGGCAAGGTCAAGGTCGCCAAGCTCAACATCGACGAGAATCCGGCCGTCGCCGGCAAGCTCGGTATCCGCTCGATCCCGACGCTCATGCTGTTCAAGGACGGCAAGCTGGCTTCGCAAAAGGTCGGCGCGGCGCCAAAGGGCGAGCTTGTGAAGTGGATCAACGCGGCGATTTGATTCTACGAAAACACCGCTGCTCCATCGAGCTTCAGCACCTCTCCCGCCAAATAGAGCGACCCTGCAATCAGAATGCGCGGCGGCGCGGACCAGTCCCGCGCGGATAGATATTCGAGCGCGCTGCCGACGCTCTCGGACGCTGCCGCGGGAATACCCTCCTGTCGCGCGGCAAGGGCAACCTCCGTCGGCAGACGCCCGTAATGATCGCCCACGATCGGCACGGCGATCACCTCCTGCGCGAGACCTTTGAACGGGCGCAGAAACGCGCGCGTTTCTTTCGTCGCCAGCGTGCCGCAGATCAAGATCAATGGGCGCGGCGATTTCTCTTCGAAATCAGCCATCACCTGCGCGAGCGCGCGTCCCCCATCGGCATTATGGCCGCCATCGAGCCAGATTTCGGCTTCGCGCGGGCCGAGTTCCGCAACCCGGCCGCGTTTCAGTCGCTGCAAACGTGCCGGCCATTCGGCCTGCGTGAGACCGGCCTCGATCGCTCGCACTGAAATGGACGGATCGAAGTGCCGCACGGCGGCAATTGCCGTACCGGCATTCAATTGTTGATGTCTCCCGACGAGTTTCGGCAGTGGCAGATCGAGCAGGCCGCGCTCATCCTCATAGACAAAGCGCCCATTCTCTTCGCGCGCCGCAAAATCCTGGCCCCCGACAATGACAGGCACGCCGAGCCGGCCCGCCTGCGCTTCGAGAACAGCGAGCGCATTCTGATCCTGCTCGGCAAGGATGACCGGCACACCGCGTTTGAAAATGCCGGCTTTCTCGACGGCGATCTTCTCGATCGTGTCGCCCAGAAATTCGGGATGATCGATTGACACGGGCGTAACGATCGTCAGCGCGGGGCGCCCAACCACATTGGTCGCATCGAGGCGCCCGCCAAGCCCGACCTCGAGTAAAAGCGCATCCGCAGGCGTGGCGGCGAAAAGCAGGAATGCCGCGGCAGTCGTTATCTCAAAAAAAGTGATGGGCTCGCCGCCATTCGCGTGCTCGCAGCGCTCCAGCGCCGACTCAAGCGCTGCATCGTCGATGAGATTGCCGCCACGAGGATGTCCGATGCGAATTCGTTCATTGAAATCGATGAGATGCGGCGAGGTGTAGACGTGCACGCTTTTGTCCGCAGCTTCCAGCATCGCGCGCATGAACGCGATGGTCGAGCCCTTGCCGTTCGTTCCGGCAACATGAACCACAGGCGAGAGGTGCTCTTGTGGATTGCCGAGTGCGGAGAGAAGCCGCTTGATCCGCCCCAGCGACAGATCGATGCGTTTTGGATGCAGATTGAGAAGGCGCGAGAGGATTTCGTCGCGCGGCTTCATGAGATTTGCCTCATCCTGAGGAGCGAGCGCAGCACGCGTCTGGAAGGGTAATTATGGCGCTACGCCGCTTTCGCCATTTGGAGCGGCGACTTTGTCAACAGCGCGCAGAGCCGCGCGAGCGTCGCCCGCATTTCAAGCCGCGAGACCACCATGTCTACCATGCCATGCGCCTGCAGATATTCGGCGCGCTGAAAGCCTTCCGGCAAACGTTCGCGAATCGTTTGCTCGATGACGCGGGCGCCGGCAAAGCCGATCACGGCGCCGGGCTCGGCGATGTGGAGATCGCCAAGCATGGCATAAGACGCGGTGACGCCGCCGGTCGTCGGATTGGTGAGTACGACAATATAAGGCAGGCGCGCGGCGCGAAGGCGTTGCACCGCGACGGTTGTGCGCGGCATTTGCATCAGCGAGAACATGCCTTCCTGCATGCGCGCGCCGCCCGACGCCGTGAATATAATGAAGGGGCAATGCGTGTCGATCGCGGTCATCATCCCGGTGATGATTGCTTCGCCAGCCGCCATGCCGAGCGAGCCGCCCATGAATTCGAAATCCTGGACGGCAGCGACGATCTCCATTCCCTCCAGGCGGCCCGTACTTAGCCGCACGGCATCAGCACTGCCGGTCTTGGTGCGGTTTTCCTTGAGGCGGTCCGTGTAACGTTTCACATCGCGAAAGCGCAGTGGATCGAGGGGCACTTCGGGGGTCGGAAGATTCGTCCATGCGCCGCTATCGTAGAGCGTTTTCAGCCGCGCGTCGACGGGAATGCGCATGTGATAGCCGGAGCCCGGCACGACGTAGAGATTGGCTTCGAGATCTTTGTGGAAGACAAGCTGACCGCTTTCCGGGCATTTGACCCAGAGATTTTCCGGCGTCTCGCGCTTCAGGAACGAGCGGATCTTTGGGGGAACGACGTTGGATATCCAGTTCATGCGTTTCTCGCGAGTGTGAGTAGATGCTATTCCGCGGCGACGCGCTGCGCGGCGCGCACGCCGCCCGCGATGTCGGCGACGAGATCGGCCACGGCAGAGACCGTCTGCATCGTTGCGCGGTTTTCCGCATCAAGCGACCGCATCAGTGCGTCGACCAGCGCCGTGCCGACCACGACGCCATCCGCCTGGCGCGCGATCGCCTCCGCCGTCGCGGCATTCTTGACCCCGAATCCCACAGCGACGGGCAGGTTCGTGTGCCGTTTGATCCGCGCCACGGCCGCGCCGACGCGTGAGGGATCGGGCGTCGCCGCGCCGGTGATGCCGGTGATCGACACATAATAGACAAAGCCGGAGGTGTTCGCGAGAACCGCAGGCAGGCGCCGCTCATCCGTCGTCGGGGTGGCGAGACGAATGAAGTTCAAACCCGCCGCCAATGCAGGCAGGCACAGCTCCGCGTCTTCTTCGGGCGGCAGATCGACGATGATCAGGCCATCAACGCCTGCGAATTTGGCATCTGCCAAGAAGCGATCGACGCCGTAGACATAAACTGGATTATAGTAGCCCATCAGGATCAGCGGCGTCGCATCATCCCGTTCGCGAAAGGCGCGAACAAGAGCGAGCACTTGTCGGAGCGTCATGCCGGCTTTGAGCGCTCGCAGGCCCGCCGCCTGAATCGAGGGGCCATCGGCCATCGGATCGGTGAAGGGCATGCCGATCTCGATCACATCGGCGCCGGCAAGGGGTAGGGCGCGCAGCACGTCGAGCGAGGTTTTAGGGTCCGGGTCGCCGCCCATCAGAAACGTGACCAGCGCGGCGCGGCCCTCCCTGGCCAGCGCGGCGAAGCGGCGGTCGATGCGGGTTGTCATGGCGCGCGGGGTAGCACAGCGAGGCGGCAAGGGGAATTGTTTGACGACTGCCGGCATGGTGCCAAACTGGAGCACCCGAGTGGGAGACATATGATGAACAGCATCCGCCGATTTTGCGTGGTCCTCCCCTTGTTTGTTGCCGCAGCGCTTGCCGGCGCACAGGCGGCCGAACAAGGCTCGAAGGGGATGGTGACCGCGTTCTATAAAATGGTTTTCTACGACCATAAGGTCGCGGAGGCGTTCAAGACTTATGTCGGGGCGAGCTACAAACAGCATAATCCGCTTGTGCCGGACGGAATCGAGCCGAGCGTCGCGTTTTTGGCGAAACGCTTCGAGACCAATCCGCAGGCGACCAACGAGATCAAGCGCGTGATCGCCGATGGCGACCTCGTCGCGGTGCATGTTCATTCGCGGCTGAATGACGGCGACCGCGGCCGCGCCATCGTCGATATTTTCCGCATTGAGCACGGCAAGATCGTCGAGCACTGGGACGTGATTCAGCCGGTGCCGGAGACTGCGCAGAACAACAATACCATGTTTTGAGCTTACCTCTCCCGTTCGCGCCTGTTCAAAAACGCCAGCCGCTCAAACAGATGCACGTCCTGCTCGTTCTTGAGCAACGCGCCATGCAATGGCGGGATAAGCTTTTTCGGATCGCGCTCGCGCAAAGTCTCCGGCCCAATGTCCTCGTTCAACAGCAATTTGAGCCAATCGAGCAGTTCGGAGGTCGATGGCTTCTTCTTCAGTCCCGGCACGTCGCGCACTTCGAAGAAGATGCGCAGCGCCTCTTCGACGAGCCGGCGCTTGATGCTGGGGAAATGCACGGCAACGATCTTCTCCATCGTCTCGTGATCGGGAAAGCGGATATAGTGGAAAAAGCAGCGGCGCAAGAACGCGTCCGGGAGTTCTTTCTCGTTGTTTGAGGTGATGACCACGGTCGGCCGCTTTTCGGCGCGCACGGTCGCGCCGGTTTCGTAGACGTGGAACTCCATGCGATCGAGTTCGAGCAACAGATCGTTCGGAAACTCGATGTCCGCCTTGTCGATCTCGTCTATGAGCAGGACCGGCCGGCGCTCGGACGTGAACGCGTCCCAGAGCTTGCCGCGTCTGATGTAATTCGAAATGTCGGACACGCGGGGATCGCCGAGCTGACTGTCGCGCAGCCGCGAGACTGCATCGTACTCGTAGAGTCCCTGCTGGGCCTTGGTGGTCGACTTGATGTGCCAGGTCAAAAGCGGCGCGTTGACGCTCTTGGCGACCTCCTCGGCGAGGACGGTTTTGCCGGTCCCGGGCTCCCCCTTCACCAGGAGCGGCCGTTCCAGCACGATCGCGGCGTTGACCGCGACCTCCAGGTCCTGGGTCGCGACATAGTCCTTGGTGCTGGAAAACCGCATGTGGTCGGGGGTCCTTGAGGGATGTTTCAGGCCTATCTGGCATCCCAGCGCCGGACCGGCAACCCATGCTCCTCTGGAGCTTGCGGTCGAATTTTGCTTAGTATGACCAACTGATTGGCCGCGCCGCACCTGGAGGGTGAGAGGCGCCGGGGGCGGGACAAACCGCCGGGACATTGGGAGGAATGCGATGCTTGGTTTGATGCAGGATTGGCCGCTGCTGCTTCATCGGGTCATCGATCACGCGGCCATCCAGCATGGCGGACGCGAGATTGTGACGCGGTCGATCGAAGGCCCGATGCATCGCACGAACTATACGGAAATCCGCCGCCGAGCGCTGCGCGTTGCTAAGTGCCTGCAAAAAGACGGCATCGAGCTTGGCGATCGCGTCGGCACGCTGGCCTGGAACACCTGGCGCCATCTCGAATCCTGGTACGGCATCACCGGAATCGGCGCGATCTATCACACGGTCAATCCGCGGCTCTTTCCGGAACAGATCGCCTGGATCATCAATCATGCGGCCGACCGCGTGATGCTTGTCGATCTTACCTTCCTCCCGATCCTGGAGGCGATTGGCGGGAAACTGCCGAGTGTGGAGCGGTTTGTCATTCTGACCGACGCCACGCATATGCCGCAGACCAAACTCAGGAATGCGGTCGCTTATGAGGATTGGATCTCCGAGGTCGATGAAGATTTCAAATGGGTGGAATTCGACGAGAACACCGCCGCCGGCCTCTGTTATACATCCGGCACGACCGGCGATCCGAAAGGCGTGCTCTATTCGCATCGCTCGAACGTGCTCCACTCATTGGCGCTCTCTGGGATCGATGCACTGGCGCTGAGCTCTTCCGGCTCGATTCTTCCCGTCGTGCCGATGTTCCACGCGAATTCCTGGTCGCTCGCCTTTTCGGTGCCAATGGCCGGTTCCAAATTGGTCATGCCCGGCGCGAAACTCGATGGTGCTTCGATCTACGAACTGCTCGACAAGGAGCAGGTGACGATGACCGCGGCGGTGCCGACCGTTTGGCTCATGCTTCTGCAGCACATGCAGGCCAACAATCTCGGCCTGCCATACCTGAAGCGCGTGATGATCGGCGGCTCGGCCTGTCCCCGTGCGATGATCGAGACATTCGAGAAGGACTACGACGTCGAGGTGTTCCACGCCTGGGGCATGACGGAGATGAGCCCGGTCGGAACGCTCGGCTCGATGAAGCACAAGGTGGCGAGCCTCGAGGGCGATCCGCTCTTCGATCTCAAGGCGAAGCAGGGGTTCGGCTTCTTTACCGTCGATATGAAAATCACCGATGACGAAAACAAACGCCTGCCCTGGGACGGCAAGACGTTCGGCCGACTGAAGGTGAGAGGGCCAGCCGTCGCGCGCCGGTACTTCAAGCTAGAAGATCAGGAAATCCTCGACGAGGAGGGTTTCTTCGACACCGGCGACGTCGCGACGATCGATCCCGACGGCTACATGCAGATTACCGATCGCGCCAAGGACGTCATCAAATCCGGCGGCGAATGGATTTCCTCGATCGACCTCGAAAATCTCGCCGTCGGGCATCCCGACGTGGCGGAGGCGGCCGTCATCGGCATTCACCATCCAAAATGGGACGAGCGGCCCCTTCTCGTCATCGTGAAGAAAGAAGGGCGCGAGCCGCGGCGTGACGAAATCCTGAAGTTCATGGACGGAAAGATTGCCAAATGGTGGATGCCGGACGACGTGCAGTTCGTCGGCGAAATTCCCCACACGGCCACGGGTAAAATCAACAAACTGAAGCTGCGCGAAACCTTCCGCGATTATCGTCTGCCGACCGCATGAGGGTAAGGCCGGCGTGAGCTCACCGTCGGGCACGATCCCTTTGCCGGTCGCGCCGCCGCTCTCATCTTCGACGATTCGCCTGCCGGGCTCGGCGCTGCCGCCCGGAGCCGGCGCCGAGCCTGTCAGGTTCTTCGCCCGCGCTGCGGCGTTCCTGCGGCTGGTAATTCGCGGCGCATTGTTGCAGCTCGTGACGTTCGGCTTCTACCGCTTCTGGCTGACGACCGCCGTGCGCCGGCATTTATGGTCGCATACCTCGATTGCGGGCGACGCGTTCGAATATACCGGCCGCGCTCGCGAGCTTCTCATCGGCGTTCTGCTCGCGCTCGCGGTGCTTTCGCCGATCTATCTCGGCTATTTCATTCTCGGCATCGAACTCGAACGCGTGCGGTCCTTTCTCTCGTTACCGCTGTTCGTGCTGTATTTCGTCTTGGCGCAATTCGCGATCTATCGCGCGCGCCGTTATCGCCTGACGCGCACGATCTGGCGGGGCGTGCGGTTCTGGATGACCGGTTCCGGCGTGAACTATGCCTTCCGCTCGTCCATGTGGATGCTGCTTGTGATCCTCACGCTGGGAGGCGCCTATCCCTGGCGGGCGGCGGCGCTCGAGGGCTACAAGATGCGCCACACGCGGTTCGGGAATCTGGTGGGGTCATTCGTCGCGACCGGCGATGAATTGTTTCGCAGGGCCGGATGGATTTGGATGATCTTCTTCTGTCCGGTGATCGCGCTCGTTCTCGGCTCTTTGTCAACTCTCGACACGGTGGAGCCTGGCACGAAGACGGCGCTGATCATTTTCGCAGTTGGCTTCGGTCTCGCGCTCCCGTCCCTGCCATTTCTCTGGCTGGTGTTCCGCGCGATCGAATGGCGATGGTGGGCGAATGGTCTGCGCATCGGCGGTGTACGCGTCGCGAGCGACCTCGGGCGCGACGCAATTCTGATGATTTATCTGAAATTTCTGTTCTTCGCTGTCTGCATCGGAATGGTTGGCGCAACGCTCGTCCTGATGGCGATCGCGGGTGTTTCCAGCCATCTCATGGCTCCGATGGGAAAACTCGGTAAGGCGGCGAGCGTCTCTGACCTCGCGCTGACCGTTTCCGAGATCGGCGGTGCCGCCGGCCTGGTGCTGATTTACCTCGTCACATTCCTGGCGATTGGTGTGGTGCAGCGTTTTTATCTGCAGCACGAACTCTGGCGGGCTGTTGCGCAATCGCTGCGCCTCGATAACCTCGACTCCGCAGCAAACGTCGTTGCTGAAGGTGTGCCGGTCGGCGCGCTGGGCGAAGGCCTCGCCGACAGCCTCGATGTCGCGGGCTTCTGATACGTGTCCATCTCACAGGCCGAAGCGTCGAAGGATCGCGCGATCTTCTTCGATGGCGCGAGCGGCCGGCGTCGCGAGGTGACGCTCACCTTCGACGCACGCCTTTTGCTTCATGAAGGCGCGGCGGAACTCGCGGCCTGGCCTTATTCTTCGATCCGCGTCGCCGATGCGCCGCCGGGGAAGCGGCGCTTCCGCTCGCTTGAAGCGCCGGATCTCGCGCGCCTTGAGGTTTCCGATGGCGCGTTAGCCGATCGGCTGATTGCGGCGTCACCGAACCTGCATCGCGGCACGCTGACGATTGCGACCGAACGCATCGTTCTGTGGTCGCTCGCTGCGGCGGTATCCATCCTGTTCATCGTTTTCATCGGGGTGCCTTATGCCGCCGATCGCCTCGCGCCTTTGGTTCCGCTGTGGTTCGAAAAACGCATTGGCGATGCGGTGGAGGGGCAGGTCGGCGCCATCTTCGGCCGGCGGCTATGCACGAAGCCCGAGGGACGCGCCGCGCTCGACAAAATGCTCGGCGAACTCGGCGGCGCGGCCGGTTTGCCGCTCCCCCAAGCTGCCGTTGTCGCGAGTCCAATCCCCAATGCCGCCGCTCTGCCCGGCGGCAAGATTTTTCTGTTCGAGGGGCTGCTCAGGAAGGCACAAAACCCGGATGAAATCGCCGGCGTCCTCGCCCACGAAATCGGCCACGTCGTACATCGCGACGGGATGCGCAAGCTGATCGAGAGCGGCGGCACGTCGTTCTTCATCGGTCTGCTCTTTGGCGATGTGACCGGCACCGGTGCGGCGCTCTTCGCCGCCCGCCAGCTTCTCGAAGCCTCCTATTCGCGCGCCGCCGAGCGTAATGCGGATGCGTTCGCGATTGAAACAATGCAGCGCCTCGGCCGGTCGCCGGCGCCAATGGGCGAACTGCTTCTCCGCGTCACCGGCGACGAGAGGGACCGGCCGCTGCCTTTGTCGATCCTTGCCACTCATCCGCTCACTGGCGAGCGGCTGGAGACGCTGAAACGGGCCGCAGGGCCCGCCGCTGGCCCGCCGCTGCTTTCCCCGCAGGAATGGGATAAACTCCGCGCGATCTGCGGAAGCTGACACGAAGCTGGCACTCGGACATATGCGTCGCCTGATCATCGAAGAACCTTATTCCCGCGCCGCGTTGTGGAGCCGGAGACTTGCGCTGTTCTCGCTTGCCGTAGGGGCCATCGCGGTGATGCTCGCGCGCAGCCAGACCGTCGATCCTACGGCGACGCTCTCGGTCTTCTCGGGCGCGGTTCTCGTCGCGTGTCTCGCGCTTCTCTTCGCCGGAACGGCGGCCGTCATCATCTGGCGCACCGGCCGGCGCGGCGCCGGTGTCGTCGCGAGCGGCGTTTTACTGGCGGCGCTGCTCCTCTGCTACCCCGCCTATCTCGCGGCCAATGCGGTGCGCCTGCCGCTCCTGAATGATGTGTCGACCGATCTTGTCGATCCGCCGCAATTTTCGCGCTCCAAAATCGCGCTTGCCGCACGCGCTGAACGCACGCCGGAAGTTCCGCCGCCGCAGTCCCGTCAGGAGCAGCGCCTCGCTTACCCGAACATCCAGCCAATCCTGCTCGATCAGGAGGCAGACGAGGCCTATCAACTGGTGCTGCGGGCCATCGCCGCGCGCGGCTGGAAAGTCGTCGAGCAGACGCCGCCCGGCGGCAGGATCGGCGTCGGCCATATCGATGCGATCGACCGTTCTCTCGTCATGGGATTCCCCGCTGACGTGACGATCCGCATGCGGCCGCTCGCCGGGCAGACGCGCGTCGACGTCAGATCGGTCTCGCGCGTTGGCCGGCACGATTACGGCTCGAACGCGCAGCGGATTTCAAAATTCGCGGCGGAAATCCAGGCGCAGCTCGACGCGGCGAAGTGATTCAGTTTGCGGGCGCGTAATGCGCAGCAAGTGTGACTGGCCCGTCGGCGCGAACCGCACCGCGCGCGACGAGATCTTCCAGATGCGCCAGAACTGAAAGTGCCGCGGCACCCTGGAGCCGCGGGTCGAGCCCTTCGTAAATCTTTTCGACCATCACGGGAATCAGCCTATCGCCGGCGCGAATGCGGGTGAGGATCGCCGCCTCGCGCTGATGGCGATGATGGATGAGCGCGCGGACATAGCGCTGCGGCTCGCGCACTGGGCCGCCGTGGCCGGGCCAGTAGATCGTGTCCGCGCGTGCGCGGAGCTTTTCCAATGACGCCATGTAATCGCTCATCGAGCCGTCGGGCGGCGCGACGATCGACGTCGACCAGCCCATGACGTGATCGCCGGAGAAGAGCGCGTTTTCTTCGCGCAGGGCAAACGCGAGATGGTTTGAGGCGTGACCGGGCGTAGCGAGGGCTTCGAGCGTGAAGCCGGGCCCTTGCAGCGTGTCGCCCTCGGCAAGAATGCATATGGGGCGGTAGTCCGTATCATGTGCGGAATCGAGCCCGGACGCGCTCGCGTTGACGTGGCGCGGCGCGTAGGGTCGGCAGCCGACGATCGCGGCACCGGTCGCTTCCTGCAGCGCGCGCGAGGCCGGGGCGTGATCACGATGCGTATGCGTGATGACGATGTGGGAGACGCGCTCGCCCTTAGTCGCTTTGAGCAGCGCCGCGACATGAGCCGCATTGTCCGGCCCGGGATCCATGATCGCAACTTCGCCGCGGCCCACGATGTAGGTGCACGTACCGGTGAAGGTGAACGGACCGGGATTCGGCGCCAGCACACGGCGAATGAGCGGCGAGATTTGCTGCACTTCATCCGGCTTCGGATCGAAATTGCGCTCGAAGGGAATGTGGTCGTCGGCCATATCTTCTCCGGTCGTAGGAAGATAAAGGCGAAGGAGGAAAGAGACCAGCCGTCAATGAAAATTGCGGCCCTTCGGCAGCATCTCTCTCATTTCGGATTGCATCTCTGCTTGCACAAGCCGCTGCGCATGCGCGGCAATGTCGGCTTTGACGCGTAGATTCTGCGGGCGTTTGACTTCGTCGGCGCGCGCCAGCGCAGACAAGCCAGCGCCGCGGCCTGACAAAAGGCCGAGCAGCGGCGTCAAGTCCTCCATTTGATCGGCGATGACGTGGATGACGCTGGATTCATTCTGCAGCCGGCCGGTGACGGCGATAAAACGCGCGCCGATCACCAACGCGCGCAGGCGCTCATAGACTTTCGGCCAGACGATGATGTTGACGACGCCCGTCTCGTCTTCGAGCGTCATGAAGATAACGCCGCTTGCAGAACCGGGCCGCTGGCGCACGAGCACGAGGCCGCCGACGCTAATGCGCGGGCGTTTCGTCGTGTCGATCGTGGCGAGTGCGGAGGCCGGCAGGATGTTACGCGCCGCAAGATGCTGGCGGACGAACGAGACGGGATGGGCTTTCAGCGACAGCGTCAGATGACGGTAATCCTCGACGACCTCTTCGCCGGGTGGCATCGATGGCAGATGCGCGTCCGGTTCGAGCGGCGTGAAGGCGAGCCCGCGCAAAAGGGGCAGATCGTCCTTGTCGCCGGCACGGTTCAAGCCGCGCACGGCCCAGAGTGCGTCGCGGCGGGACAGACCGAGCGAGGAAAAGGCGTCCGCTTCGGCCAAGCGTTCGAGCACGCTCGGGGGGAGGCCGGTGCGCAGCCAGAGATCCCGAACGGAATCATAGCCGCGATTACGCAGCTTCACCAAAAGCTCACTCTCCGTTTGCTCAAGCCCCTTGATCTGACGGAAGCCGAGGCGCACCGCATAAATCGAGCGGATGTCATCCCGCATCGATGAATGGCGCAGATGCAGAACGCCTCTTGAGCCGCCCTCCGCAAATTGCTCCAGCCGGTGATCCCATTCGGATTCGTTGATGTCGACCTCGCGCATCTCGATGCCGTGGTCGCGCGCGTCGCGGACGAGTTGCGCCGGCGCATAAAAGCCCATCGGCTGCGAATTGAGGATCGCGGCGGCGAAAACGTCGGGGTACCGGCACTTCATCCAGGCCGAGGCATAGACGAGATTGGCGAAAGATGCGGCATGGCTTTCGGGAAAGCCGTAGGTGCCGAAGCCTTCGATCTGCTGGAAGCAGCGTTCGGCGAATTCGCGCGGATAGTTTTTGGCGACCATGCCTTCGATCATCTTGGTCTTCAGCTCACCGATCGAGCCGGCGCGCTTGAACGTCGCCATGGCGCGCCGCAATTCGTCGGCTTCCGCCGGTGTGAAACCGGCGGCGACGATGGCTATGCGCATCGCTTGTTCCTGGAACAGCGGCACGCCGAGCGTCTTGCCAAGCACGTCTTCGAGCTCTTTCGACGGGTATACAACCGGCTCCTTGCCTTCGCGCCGGCGCAGATATGGGTGCACCATGTCGCCCTGAATCGGGCCGGGGCGCACGATCGCGACTTCAATGACGAGATCATAGAAGCTTGCAGGTTTAAGCCGCGGCAGCATCGACATTTGTGCGCGGCTTTCGATTTGGAACACGCCGATCGTGTCGGCGCGCTCGATCATCGCGTAGACGCGAGGATCTTCCGGTGGGATCGTCGCCAGTGCGGGCCGGAAGCCGTAATGACGCTCTAAAAGCTCGAAGCCTTTGCGCAACACGGTCAGCATGCCGAGACCGAGCACGTCGATTTTCAAGATTTTCAGTGCGTCGAGATCGTCCTTGTCCCATTCGACTGTCGTACGATCCTCCATCGCGGCATTGGCGATCGGCACGACCTCGTCGAGCCGCGTGCGGGTGATGACGAAGCCGCCGGTATGTTGCGAGAGATGGCGCGGAAAGCCGGCGAGCTCGCCGGCAAGCGCGATCGCCCTGGCCAGGCGCGGTTCGCGCGGATCGAAGCCGAGGCGTTTCGTCTCGACGTCGTCGATCGTGCCCGACCACCAGCCCCAGACCGTGCCGGAGAGCGCGGAGACCATGTCTTCCGACAGGCCGAACACTTTGCCGACCTCGCGGATCGCAGAGCGGGCGCGATAAGTGACGACGCTCGCCGCGAGGCCGGCGCGCTCGCGGCCGTATTTCTCGTAGATGTACTGGATGACCTCTTCGCGCCGCTCGTGCTCGAAATCGACGTCGATGTCAGGCGGCTCGTTGCGCGCGTCGGAGACGAAGCGCTCGAAAAGAAGATCGTGGACGTTGGGATCGACTTCAGTAATCCCTAGGCAATAGCAGATGACGGAATTCGCCGCCGAACCGCGTCCCTGCGCCAGGATGCCTTTTTCCCGGGCAAAGCGGACGATGTCGTAGACGGTGAGGAAATAGGCGGGGTATTTTTTTGTCGCGACGAAATCGAGTTCTTTCGCGATCTCCGTCTCGATTTTTTGCGGCACCTCTCCGGCATAACGCCGCGCGGCACCCTGCCGGGCCAAAGCTTCGAGCGCGTCTTGTTCAGTGGTATAGCCGGCGCGAAGTTCGTCGGGATAATCATATTGCAGCTGGTCGAGCGAGAACCCGATCCCATCGAGAAAGCGGATCGTCTCAATGAGCGCGTCGGGCATATCCTCGAAGAGTCGCGCCATTTCGCGTGAATCTTTCAGATGGCGCTCGGCACTGGCTTCGAGAAGAAAGCCGGCATTGTCGAGGCTCACACCTTCGCGAATGCAGGCAACGACATCCGCCAATGCGCGCCGCTCGGGCGCATGCATGAGGATGTCGTTGGTGGCGAGAAGCGGCAGGTGATGCGTGCGGGCGAGCGTGGCGCGGCGGGCAAGATCAGCGCGCATATTGCGGCCGTAGCTTGCGCTTGCCGCGAGCCAAACGCGCCCGGGCGCGTCAGATAATTTTGCAAGGAGCTCGGCATCGTCCGGCTCGCCCGTATTCATGACGATCAGCTGCAGGCCGTCGATATATTTGAACAAATCGTCGCGTGTCAGATGGCACTCGCCTTTCGGCGCATGGCGATTGCCGTCGGTGAGAAGCCGCGTCAGCCGGCCGTAAGCCGCGCGATCGCGGGGATAGGCGAGAATGTCGGGCGTACCGTCACGGAAGACGAGCCGCGCGCCGGTGATGACGCGGAAATCACCGGCTTGTTCCTTGTTGTTGCGCAGGAAAAGATGCGCGCGTACAACTCCGGCGAGGGAATTGCGATCGGCAATACCGATGCCCGCGAGCTTGAGAGAAATTGCGGTCGCGACGAGTTCTTCCGGATGCGAGGCGCCACGCAGGAAGGAAAAATTCGTCGCGACTGCGAGTTCGGCATAACGCGGATGCGCTCGGGCAGACGCGCTCATCCGAAGAGGCCGTGCAGGAACCAGCGCGGCTCAACCGTCTCAGTCGTATAAAGTCCCTCGCGGAACAGCCAGAATCTCTGGCCGAGAGAATCTTCGACACGGAAATAATCGCGCGTCAGCGTCGCCTCTTTATGCTTCCACCATTCCGGCGCGATGCGTTCCGGTCCTTCGATCGCGGAAATGTCGTGCCAGACGTGCCGCCAGCGGATTCTTGCCGGCAGACCGTCCGGAACGGGCGCGATCGCATCGATCGGCTCGGGCTTTTCGAGAAGTTTCAGCGGGCGTGAGGGCAGGAGATTTGCGTTTGTAATGAAAGAAAGCTCTGCGCCTGATTTCTTATTAGATCGCCCGCACGTCTGCGCAGCGGGCACGGCCGCCACCGCAAATTCGGGAATATGCGTTTCCTGCTGCTCGAAGCGCAGCATGCGGCACAACCCGAGCCGCGCGCCGAGGCGGTCGATCAAATCGGCGAGATCGGCGGAATTATCACTACCATTATGATCATTTGCATCCGCCTCCATGCCGATCGCCAGCGCCGATTGCGGCATGCTGGCGCGCTCGACCTTGATCGCGGCCAGGCGCACGACGTCGAAACCGTAGCCGGTGTCGAGTCCCTCTTCGCCGGCTGCTTCGATCCGCTCGCGAAAGAGGCGCGCGATGAGTTTCGGGTCGCGCAACGGCCGGCTCGTGCCGGCGGTGAGATGCTTCACGATTCCGTCGACGCGAAAGAGGCTGACGTCGATCTCGCGCGCGCCTTCGGCATGGCGCTCGAGCAGCGCGCAGAGTTCGTGCGCGAGACCGGCGATCGTGGATTCGATGTCCTCGCGCTGCGCAATGCCTTCGGCAAAGCGCCGCTCGACGAGATAGGCCGGCGTCTCGAAGCGCGGCGACAGCGGATCGCCACGCACTCCAAGGATCGCATCGAGCCGCGCCACCACGCCGGCGCCAAACCGCGCAGCGATCGGCGCGCGTGGCCGCATGGTGAGATCGCCGATGCGGCGAAGCCCCGCCTGCGCCAGCGCGGCGATGGTTTCGGCCTCGATGCGCAAGGCGGCGGCTGGCAGGTCGGCGAC